>NZ_CAWORF010000005.1:0-287798 GCF_963883545.1 Escherichia sp. E4702
GAAGGGACGATTGCCGGGTAACATGATATCCAGACGGTTAACGATCTGATGAAGCGGTTCTTTACGTTCAAGGGCCATGCCGACAATACACCAGACCATCATTTCAAGAGGAAGGCGGCGCTTACGCAGGGTGACGGTGCCGGATTCGGCAAGGCAGCGGGAAATCAGTTCCGGGTCCAGATAGTCGCCCAGAGAAGTCAGTGGGTTACGCAGGGAATCGTAACGGGATACCAGATCAAGAGCCTGTCCAATGTGCATAAAAAAATCCGGAAACGGGTGAGCATTTCCGGATTCTTACACAGCCACTGGATCGGTCAACCGATCCTTAACTGATCGGCATTACAGCGCGAGGCTGGCCTTTGAAAGCAGGAGAAGAAAGATTACTTCAGACCGGCAGCTTCACGCAGCAGTTGCGCTTTGTCGGTTTTTTCCCACGGGAAATGTTCGCGACCAAAGTGACCGTATGCTGCGGTTTCTTTGTAGATCGGGTGCAGCAGATCCAGCATCTGAATCAGACCGTATGGACGCAGGTCGAAGAACTCACGTACCAGCAGGGTCAGCTGTTCAGAAGGTACTTTCTCGGTACCGAAAGTTTCCACCATGATGGAGGTCGGTTCAGCCACGCCAATTGCGTAGGAAACCTGAATTTCGCAACGGTCAGCCAGGCCAGCAGCCACGATGTTTTTCGCGACATAACGTGCTGCGTAGGCTGCGGAACGGTCCACTTTTGATGGATCTTTACCGGAGAACGCACCGCCACCGTGACGCGCCATGCCGCCGTAGGTATCAACGATGATTTTACGACCAGTCAGACCGCAGTCACCCATCGGGCCACCGATAACAAAACGTCCGGTCGGGTTGATGAAGAATTTGGTGGCGGAAGTCAGCCATTCAGCGGGCAGAATCGGCTTAATGATCTCTTCCATTACCGCTTCTTGCAGCGATTTCTGGTCGATATCTTCAGAGTGCTGAGTGGAAAGCACGACAGCATCGATGCCGACGATTTTGCCGTCGTCATACTGGAAAGTTACCTGGCTTTTCGCGTCCGGGCGCAGCCACGGCAGAGTGCCGTTTTTACGCACTTCAGCCTGACGCTGTACCAGACGGTGTGCATAGGTGATAGGTGCTGGCATCAGCACGTCGGTTTCGTTGGTTGCGTAGCCAAACATCAGACCCTGGTCGCCCGCGCCCTGTTCCAGCGGATCGGCACGGTCAACGCCCTGGTTGATGTCAGGAGATTGTTTGCCGATAGCGCTCAGGACCGCACAGGAGTTAGCGTCAAAGCCCATGTCGGAATGTACATAGCCAATTTCGCGAACGGTGTTACGGGTGATCTCTTCGATGTCTACCCAGGCGCTGGTGGTGATTTCACCGCCAACTAAAACCATGCCGGTTTTTACGTAGGTTTCGCAAGCAACGCGTGCTTTCGGATCCTGTTCGAGGATCGCGTCTAAAACGGCATCAGAGATTTGGTCAGCAATTTTGTCAGGATGCCCTTCAGAGACGGACTCGGACGTAAAAAGGTGTTTTGCCATATTTAATATCACCTAAAGAGAATTTGGTTAGCTCAAACTGTTGTGTGGATTTTCTGTGGTAGCGGATCCTACCACGACTCGACAGGTTAAAAACACTGGCAGTCTGAGTGTTAATCAGTATGGATGGATTAACATCTGGATGGCTATTTTAGGTCAATCCTTCACCCGATTTCCACTTTTTTTTGAATCGTGTCTCATTCTGTTAGAAACGTGGCTGGAAATTTTTCCTGACAATGCTGGCATTCTTCGTATTTATCTTTTGCAATTTTCTGCCATTGTGGGGTATAAAACGCGGCGCGCGGCTTAAATAAAAAGCACACGACGTTTCTTTCGTGTTGCCACTTCCAGCCGGGTTGAAATCAGAGTTTTGGCTTGTGGGTTCGTCTTAACGGGCGGCCGTGGAGGTGATACGAAATAATGAACCGTTGTCTGCTGCTTAACCTGTCTCACCGTTCTGGTGAAGATTCGTTCCCCGCACTCTGCATCTCTGCTTTGCATACCTGCCGATGTTATACCCATCTCGGCGCTTCTCAGGATTCAAGAGCTGGTTACAGTTACTGAGGACTGAACAAGGGCGCTCTTGTAAAAACAAGAGTTTTCTCGTGGTTTCGCCGAACTGTCACACTTACGTTCGGTTATGTGCTTAATAATGTTATGAAAAAGAAACCGATTGCGCAGTCGGAGCGTCAGCATACACTGCTGGAAAATCCATGTGCTTATGGGTTGTTATCGCAGTTTCAGGCTGCGATAGTGGTTAACTGTTTTACACTTAATAAAATAATTTGAGGTTCGCTATGTCTGACGACATGTCTATGAGTTTGCCTTCGTCAGCGGGCGAACACGGTGTACTACGCTCCATGCAGGAGGTTGCAATGAGCTCCCAGGAAGCCAGCAAGATGCTGCGTACTTACAATATTGCCTGGTGGGGCAATAACTACTATGACGTTAACGAACTGGGCCACATCAGCGTGTGCCCGGACCCGGACGTCCCGGAAGCTCGCGTCGATCTCGCGCAGTTGGTGAAAACCCGCGAAGCACAGGGCCAGCGTCTGCCTGCACTGTTCTGTTTCCCGCAGATCCTGCAGCACCGTTTGCGTTCCATAAACGCCGCGTTTAAACGTGCGCGGGAATCCTACGGCTATAACGGCGATTACTTCCTCGTTTATCCAATTAAAGTTAACCAGCACCGCCGCGTGATTGAGTCCCTGATTCATTCTGGCGAACCGTTGGGGCTGGAAGCAGGCTCGAAAGCAGAGTTGATGGCGGTGCTGGCGCATGCTGGCATGACCCGCAGCGTCATCGTCTGTAATGGTTATAAAGACCGCGAATATATCCGCCTGGCATTAATTGGCGAGAAGATGGGCCACAAGGTCTATCTGGTCATTGAGAAGATGTCAGAAATCGCCATTGTGCTGGATGAAGCAGAACGTCTGAATGTCGTTCCTCGTCTGGGTGTGCGTGCACGTCTGGCTTCGCAGGGCTCGGGGAAATGGCAGTCCTCCGGCGGGGAAAAATCGAAGTTCGGCCTGGCTGCGACTCAGGTACTGCAACTGGTTGAAACGTTGCGTGAAGCCGGGCGTCTCGACAGCCTGCAACTGCTGCACTTCCACCTTGGTTCGCAGATGGCGAATATTCGCGATATCGCCACGGGCGTTCGTGAATCCGCGCGTTTCTATGTGGAACTGCACAAGCTGGGCGTCAATATTCAGTGCTTCGACGTCGGCGGCGGTCTGGGCGTGGATTATGAAGGTACTCGTTCGCAGTCCGACTGTTCGGTGAACTACGGCCTCAATGAATACGCCAACAACATCATCTGGGCGATTGGCGATGCGTGTGAAGAAAATGGTCTGCCGCATCCGACGGTAATCACCGAATCGGGTCGTGCGGTGACTGCGCATCACACCGTGCTGGTGTCGAATATCATCGGCGTGGAACGTAACGAATACACGGTGCCGACCGCGCCCGCAGAAGATGCGCCGCGCGCGCTGCAAAGCATGTGGGAAACCTGGCAGGAGATGCACGAACCGGGAACTCGCCGTTCTTTGCGTGAATGGTTACACGACAGCCAGATGGATCTGCACGATATTCATATCGGCTACTCTTCCGGCACCTTTAGCCTGCAAGAACGCGCATGGGCTGAGCAGCTTTATTTGAGCATGTGCCATGAAGTGCAAAAGCAGCTGGATCCGCAAAACCGCGCCCATCGCCCGATTATCGATGAATTGCAGGAACGTATGGCGGACAAAATGTACGTCAACTTCTCGCTGTTCCAGTCGATGCCGGACGCATGGGGGATCGACCAGTTGTTCCCGGTTCTGCCGCTGGAAGGGCTGGATCAAGTGCCGGAACGCCGCGCTGTGCTGCTGGATATTACCTGTGACTCTGACGGTGCTATCGACCACTATATCGATGGTGACGGTATTGCCACGACAATGCCAATGCCGGAGTACGATCCGGAGAATCCGCCGATGCTCGGTTTCTTTATGGTCGGCGCATATCAGGAGATCCTCGGCAACATGCACAACCTGTTCGGTGATACCGAAGCGGTTGACGTGTTCGTCTTCCCTGACGGTAGCGTGGAAGTGGAACTGTCTGACGAAGGCGATACCGTGGCGGACATGCTGCAATATGTACAACTCGATCCGAAAACGCTGTTAACTCAGTTCCGTGATCAAGTGAAGAAAACCGATCTTGATGCTGAACTGCAACAACAGTTCCTGGAAGAGTTCGAGGCAGGTTTGTACGGTTATACCTATCTTGAAGATGAATAATTAAGATTATTCCGCTGGCGGGTCGATTTATTTACGTAAATCGGCCCGCTTTCTTTTTATATATTCTTAAAAATAATTTAGCTGCTTTTCTTATTAAATAATCTCCCTACAATCGCTGCATTAATTAAATGCAGAGGGAACGGTTATGAAAAAATGGAAAGTACGTAGCGCGTTGGTGGCATTAATCGTGCTGCTGGCTGGTTGTTCCAGTAATGCGCAGTATAATAGCAGTGCATCTGGCAATGTCGGCACCGCCTGGGGTGGGGATGTGCACTCAACGGTTCAGGGCGTATCTGCTGAGCGAGCCTGGCGCGATCCGGCGGAGATGATCGTTATTAGTTATTCGACTAATGTTCCTTCCGGCTACGACCGCGTTTATAGCATTCGTATTAACGAACTGGAATATGCTATTCGCGATGGTAATTTTAATTCTCTACCTATTACGCGGGTTTATGATTCATCCAATAATGAACCACGCTATATTGTCCATGCCAGAGTAGGAATGAATTATCAATTATATGTCCGCAATTACAGTCGTAACACCAACTACGAGATCGTTGCTACGGTTGATGGCCTGGATGTTCTGAATGGTAAACAAGGTTCGCTGAATAACAACGGTTATATTGTGAATGCCGGAGATTCGTTAGCGATTAAAGGATTCCGCAAAGATAAACATACCGAAGCGGCTTTTCAGTTCGCCAACGTTGCTGATTCCTACGCAGCCAATTCGGCGCAAGGCGATGTGCGTAATACCGGTGTAATCGGCTTTGCCGCCTTTGAATTACAAGGCCCGGCGCAAAACGAGCTGCCGCCGTGCTCTGGACAAGCGTTTCCGGCGGACAACAATGGCTATGCGCCGCCACCGTGTCGGAAATAGTAACCTTGCTTGATGCCTCGCCCATTTAGGGCGATAATTAGCACAAACTTGTGTTTCGCAAATCCAACCCTTCCTCGTCGGGCCTAACGACGCGGAAGGGTTTTTTTATATCGACTTTGTAATAGGAGTCCATCCATGAGCACCTTAGGTCATCAATACGATAACTCACTGGTTTCCAACGCCTTTGGTTTTTTACGCCTGCCGATGAACTTCCAGCCGTATGACAGCGATGCTGACTGGGTGATTACTGGCGTGCCGTTCGATATGGCCACTTCTGGTCGTGCGGGTGGTCGCCACGGTCCGGCAGCTATCCGTCAGGTTTCGACGAATCTGGCCTGGGAACACAACCGCTTCCCGTGGAATTTCGACATGCGTGAGCGTCTGAACGTGGTGGACTGCGGTGATCTGGTATATGCCTTTGGCGATGCCCGTGAGATGAGCGAGAAGCTGCAGGCGCACGCCGAGAAGCTGCTGGCTGCTGGTAAGCGTATGCTCTCCTTCGGTGGTGACCATTTTGTTACGCTGCCGCTGCTGCGTGCACATGCGAAGCATTTCGGCAAAATGGCGTTGGTACACTTTGACGCCCACACCGATACCTACGCTAACGGTTGTGAATTTGACCACGGCACCATGTTCTATACCGCGCCGAAAGAAGGTCTGATCGACCCGAATCATTCCGTGCAGATTGGTATTCGTACCGAGTTTGATAAAGACAACGGCTTTACCGTGCTGGACGCCTGCCAGGTGAACGATCGCAGCGTGGATGACGTTATCGCCCAGGTGAAACAGATTGTGGGTGATATGCCGGTTTACCTGACCTTTGATATCGACTGCCTGGATCCTGCATTTGCGCCGGGAACCGGTACGCCGGTAATTGGCGGCCTGACCTCCGATCGCGCCATTAAACTGGTACGCGGCCTGAAAGATCTCAACATTGTTGGGATGGACGTAGTGGAAGTGGCTCCGGCATACGATCAGTCGGAAATCACCGCTCTGGCTGCGGCGACGCTGGCGCTGGAGATGCTGTATATTCAGGCGGCGAAAAAGGGCGAGTAAGCGCAGGATAAGATGCGCACGGGGTAACGTGCCATTAATGTCAGATGCGGCGTGAACGCCTTATCCGACCTACGTTCGGCACTACCTGGCTTTACTTAACTCCATCCGCGCTCATACGATCGCGAATATGCTGGGCGCGTTCGGCGGATGCAGGATGGTCGTCAAACATTGAGCTTTGGCGGCCTTCTTCCAGTTTCGCCAGTTTTTCAAAGCTGGTGGCAAGACCTGCCGGGCTGATGCCGCGTTGGCGCAGAAGATCATAAGAGTAATCATCCGCCTCTGCTTCCTGGCGCTGGGAGAATTGCGAATTGACTAATTTTTCCCCCAAGTCACCGAGTTGTGATTGCGATAAACTGCCGACAATCCCGCCCGCAGAGGCCGCCGCAACTCGCACTGCGTTGGTACCAAGTGCTACCTGCATCCCTTTCTTCACATGGCCTAACGCCACGTGCCCCATTTCGTGACCGATCACCGCTTCGACTTCGTTATCCGTCATCATATCCATTAAGCCGCTATAGACGCGGATACAGCCGTTAGCCATTGCAAAGGCATTCACATCCTTCGCCATATACACTTTGTAATTTACCGGCTGGCCGTTGATGTTATTTCCTAGCGCATTAGCAATGGTGGTCAGACGTTTAGCGTATTCACTACCGTCTGGCGCAATCGTCGCCTTGCTGTCCATCTCCTGGCACGCCTGATCGCTCAGGGCTTTCACCTGCGCATCGCTCAGACTGTAAGCCTGAAAAGCTTCCGCTCCTGATGAGAGCAGTCCACTGGAGTCCATATTCTGGCAACCGGTCAACACCGTTGCCACGCTCATTGCTACCAATAAGGCGCGAATTTTCATGTTTTCTCTTCCGCACAAGGTCAGGATTATTCTAAAAATGCGCCGTTTGCAGGTGAATCGACGCTCGTCCTAAGTATAAGAAAAAGCGCAGCGGACGGGCGAGCAGATTGCGCAACATGCGAGCATGATCCAGAGATTTCTGAAACGGCAAAAGGATGTTCCATGTACATGACGCGCGGCTTGCGGTAAATTGTTGGCAAATTTTCCGGCGTAGCCCAAAACGCGCTGTCGTCAAGTCGTTAAGGGCGTGCCCTTCATCATCCGATCTGGAGTCAAAATGTCCTCACGTAAAGAGCTTGCCAATGCTATTCGTGCGCTGAGCATGGACGCAGTACAGAAAGCCAAATCCGGTCACCCGGGCGCCCCGATGGGTATGGCTGACATTGCCGAAGTCCTGTGGCGTGATTTCCTGAAACACAACCCGCAGAATCCGTCCTGGGCTGACCGTGACCGCTTCGTGCTGTCCAACGGCCACGGCTCCATGCTGATCTACAGCCTGCTGCACCTCACCGGTTACGATCTGCCGATGGAAGAACTGAAAAACTTCCGTCAGCTGCACTCTAAAACTCCGGGCCACCCGGAAGTGGGTTACACCGCTGGTGTGGAAACCACCACTGGTCCGCTGGGGCAGGGTATTGCCAACGCAGTCGGTATGGCGATTGCAGAAAAAACGCTGGCGGCGCAGTTTAACCGTCCGGGTCACGACATTGTCGACCACTACACCTACGCCTTCATGGGCGACGGCTGCATGATGGAAGGCATCTCCCACGAAGTTTGCTCTCTGGCGGGTACGCTGAAGCTGGGTAAACTGATTGCGTTCTACGATGACAACGGTATTTCTATCGATGGTCACGTTGAAGGCTGGTTCACCGACGATACCGCAATGCGTTTCGAAGCCTACGGCTGGCACGTTATTCGCGACATCGACGGTCATGACGCAGCATCCATCAAACGCGCAGTAGAAGAAGCGCGCGCAGTGACCGACAAACCGTCCCTGCTGATGTGCAAAACCGTCATCGGTTTCGGTTCCCCGAACAAAGCCGGTACCCACGACTCCCACGGTGCGCCGCTGGGCGACGCTGAAATTGCCCTGACCCGCGAACAGCTGGGCTGGAAATATGCACCGTTCGAAATCCCGTCTGAAATCTATGCTCAGTGGGATGCGAAAGAAGCAGGCCAGGCGAAAGAATCCGCATGGAACGAGAAATTCGCTGCTTACGCGAAAGCTTATCCGCAGGAAGCCGCTGAATTTATCCGCCGTATGAAAGGCGAAATGCCGTCTGACTTCGACGCCAAAGCGAAAGAGTTTATCGCTAAACTGCAGGCTAACCCGGCGAAAATCGCCAGCCGTAAAGCGTCGCAGAATGCTATCGAAGCATTCGGTCCGCTGTTGCCGGAATTCCTCGGCGGCTCTGCTGACCTGGCGCCGTCTAACCTGACCCTGTGGTCTGGTTCTAAAGCAATCAACGAAGATGCTGCGGGTAACTACATCCACTACGGTGTTCGCGAGTTCGGTATGACTGCGATTGCTAACGGCATCTCTCTGCACGGTGGTTTCCTGCCGTACACCTCCACCTTCCTGATGTTCGTGGAATACGCACGTAACGCCGTACGTATGGCTGCGCTGATGAAACAGCGTCAGGTGATGGTTTACACCCACGACTCCATCGGTCTGGGCGAAGATGGCCCGACTCACCAGCCGGTAGAACAGATCGCTTCTCTGCGCGTGACCCCGAACATGTCTACATGGCGTCCGTGTGACCAGGTTGAATCCGCAGTAGCGTGGAAATACGGCGTTGAGCGTCAGGACGGCCCGACTGCGCTTATCCTCTCCCGTCAGAACCTGGCGCAGCAGGAACGTACTGAAGAGCAGCTGGCAAACATCGCGCGCGGTGGTTATGTGCTGAAAGACTGTGCTGGTCAGCCGGAACTGATTTTCATCGCTACCGGTTCTGAAGTTGAACTGGCGGTTGCTGCCTACGAAAAACTGACTGCCGAAGGCGTGAAAGCGCGCGTGGTTTCCATGCCGTCTACCGACGCATTCGACAAGCAGGACGCGGCTTACCGCGAATCTGTACTGCCGAAAGCGGTTACTGCTCGTGTTGCAGTAGAAGCAGGCATTGCTGACTACTGGTACAAGTATGTTGGCCTGAACGGTGCTATCGTCGGTATGACCACCTTCGGTGAATCTGCTCCGGCTGAGCTGCTGTTTGAAGAGTTCGGCTTCACCGTTGACAACGTTGTTGCGAAAGCAAAAGCGTTGCTGTAATCGGTAAGATGCTTTGTGAGAAGGGCCGCGAAAGCGGCCCTTCAGATTGTTGGCAAAGTGCGCGTTGTTCATGTCGGATGCGGCGTGAACGCCTTATCCGACCTACAAGATCGTGCAAATTCAATATATTGCAGGAAGTATGTAGGCCTGATAAGCGTAGCGCATCAGGTAGTTTTGCCTTTGCCATTACTCTTAAGGGCCGCGAAAGCGGCCCTTTTTTTACTTAGTAGAGATAAACGGAACTGTGCTGCCGGGGATCATGGTATCGGGCAGCTTACCGTCCCAACGTTCGGCGGTGGTGAGGGCTACAAGGCCGGGATTATCCCGCAGAGCTTCACCGCGCAGGCGGATAGCTTCTGCTTCAGCCGCACTTTTTAAACGAATAGTTTCAGCCTCTGCCGCGCCTCTTACGCGAATAGTCTCAGCTTCTGCTTTGGCTGCCGCCAGTTTACTGTCTGCTTCTGCCTGGGCCTGAGTTACCGCAATTTGCGCCTGGATTTTCTCTGTTTCCAGATTTTGCTTACGAGTGGCAATGGCGACTTCCGCTTTCATTCGATCTTCAATCGACTTTTCATAAGCGTCAGAAAAATCAATATTCTCAATCTGGACCCCGTCAATTACCACTGGCCCAACAACGGCTTTGCGCATGGCATTTTGCAGATCCTGAACCAGTTTCGTGCGATCCTGTACCGCGCTGATGGCGGTATATTGACCGAAAACGTTCTCCAGTTGGGTTGGCAACTGGCGAACAATCAGGCGATCTTTTAATGCTTCAATGGTGTTGTAGGTGGTATAAACCGCGCCTGCTTCTGAAGGTTTAATGTGGAAGCTGACTGATACTGTCATTTGTGCAGGTTGCTGGTCGCGGCTGTATGCCTGTAATCCCTGATAGACCACGGCCTGATTACGCGTAGAAATTTTCTCCACGCTTTCCATAAACGGGATCTTAAAACCCAGGCCCGGCTCGGCGACTTTTACTATTTTTCCGTAGCGCAGCAAAATGCCGCGTTCACCTTCATTAACGGTGTAATACGAGAGAAATGGCAGCACAACCACGGCAAGCACGCCAATGGCGATAGCAATAGATTTTTGTGGGCGAAATGAGGTTATAGAAACAGGTGCTTTCATGACAATCTTCCTTGAGTAAAGTGTGGGAATATGTCACATGAGGTGAGGGGAAAACAGCCGACAGGTGAGAATTCAGAATCTATAAAGGGGTATAGCGAAAAAACATTGCATTAGAAAAGTATGTTTTCGAACATTCAATAAATAAATAGAGATATGCATCACAAATACAATAACAAACAAAATATTGATTTTGTGATAAACATAACAAATACAAAGTTGACTTTAAAAATATCAATTTCATCTTGTTGTTATTTAAGGTTTTATTATTTTGGTTTATGGGGTTTTTCTTCTCGCGTACCCAATTGCTTTCATTAAACCGCACGAGTATTTTATTTTTACCGCCGGACGGTACCGTAAAAATAAAATAAGGATGATTTATGCGGCTTATTGATTATTTTCCAGAGTCATCAATCTCAGTTATACATTCAGCAAAAGACTGGCAGGAAGCTATCGATTTTTCGATGGCATCATTGCTGGATAAAAACTATATCAGCGAGAATTACATTCAGGCTATTAAAGATTCCACCATTAGCAACGGTCCTTATTATATTCTCGCACCAGGCGTGGCGATGCCTCATGCGCGACCGGAATGTGGGGCGCTTAAAACCGGGATGTCACTGACATTACTTGAACGACCAGTGTATTTTCCGGGAAATGATGAATCGATCAATTTACTCATCGGGCTTTCGGCTGCCGATGCCGATTCGCACATTGGCGCTATTCAGGCGTTAAGTGAATTACTGTGCGAAGAGGAAATACTCGAACAACTCTTAACAGCAACATCAGAAAAACAATTAGCGGACATAATCAACCGCGGATAATTACTCTCTCCTCTACAGGATAATATTATGGAAAACAAGTCTGCTCGTGCAAAGGTCCAGGCTTTTGGGGGCTTTTTGACGGCAATGGTCATCCCCAATATCGGTGCTTTTATTGCCTGGGGCTTTATAACTGCGTTATTTATTCCCACCGGTTGGCTGCCGAATGAACATTTCGCCAAAATTGTCGGCCCGATGATTACCTATTTATTGCCCGTGATGATTGGTTCTACCGGTGGTCATCTGGTCGGCGGTAAACGCGGCGCGGTCATGGGCGGAATCGGTACGATTGGTGTTATCGTCGGCGCTGAAATCCCGATGTTCCTTGGCTCAATGATCATGGGACCGTTAGGTGGGCTGGTCATAAAATATGTCGATAAGGCACTGGAAAAACGCATACCTGCTGGTTTTGAGATGGTTATCAATAACTTCTCATTAGGTATCGCGGGGATGCTCCTTTGTCTGCTGGGTTTTGAAGTTATCGGCCCGGCGGTGTTAATTGCCAATACTTTCGTCAAAGAGTGTATTGAGGCGCTGGTACATGCGGGTTATCTGCCTCTGCTGTCAGTCATCAATGAACCGGCGAAAGTGCTTTTCCTCAATAATGCGATCGATCAGGGCGTCTATTACCCGTTGGGAATGCAACAGGCTTCGGTTAACGGTAAATCCATCTTCTTTATGGTGGCCTCCAACCCAGGTCCTGGTCTGGGGCTGCTGCTGGCGTTTACCTTGTTTGGTAAAGGAATGAGTAAACGTTCTGCGCCCGGGGCGATGATTATTCACTTCCTCGGTGGGATCCACGAACTGTATTTCCCGTATGTGCTGATGAAGCCGTTGACCATTATCGCCATGATTGCGGGCGGTATGTCTGGCACCTGGATGTTTAACTTACTGGACGGTGGTCTGGTTGCAGGCCCAAGCCCAGGTTCTATCTTTGCTTACCTGGCGCTGACGCCGAAAGGCTCGTTCCTGGCGACAATTGCCGGAGTTACGGTAGGCACGCTGGTGTCCTTTGTCATCACTTCCCTGATACTGAAGATGGAAAAAACAGTGGAGACTGAGAGCGAAGATGAATTTACCGAGTCAGCCAATGCGGTTAAAGCAATGAAGCAGGAAGGCGCATTCTCGTTAAGCCGTGTTAAGCGTATTGCCTTTGTTTGCGATGCAGGGATGGGCTCCAGCGCGATGGGCGCAACCACCTTCCGTAAACGCCTGGAAAAAGCAGGACTGGCAATTGAAGTAAAACATTACGCGATAGAAAACGTGCCTGCGGATGCGGATATCGTTGTCACTCATGCCAGTCTGGAAGGGCGCGTGAAGCGTGTGACGGATAAACCGCTGATATTGATTAATAACTATATTGGCGATCCAAAACTCGACACTTTATTTAATCAATTAACCGCCGAACATAAAAACTGATTGCAGAGGTAAAAATGAAAACCAAAGTTGCTGCTATTTATGGCAAGCGGGATGTCCGTCTGCGCGAATTTGAATTGCCAGAAATTACTGATAACGAACTTTTGGTGAGTGTAATTTCTGACAGCGTCTGTTTATCGACCTGGAAAGCGGCGTTACTCGGTAGTGAACATAAACGCGTACCCGACGATTTAGAAAATCATCCGGTCATTACCGGGCATGAATGTGCCGGGGTTATTGTCGAAGTGGGTAAAAATCTCACTGGCAAATATAAAAAAGGTCAGCGTTTTGTATTGCAACCGGCGATGGGGTTACCAAGCGGATATTCAGCGGGCTACAGCTACGAATATTTTGGCGGTAACGCCACCAATATGATTATTCCCGAGATCGCCATTAACCTGGGCTGCGTATTACCGTATCACGGCTCTTATTTTGCTGCGGCGTCGCTGGCAGAGCCTATGTGCTGCATTATTGGCGCTTATCATGCCAATTATCACACTACGCAATATGTTTATGAGCATCGTATGGGCGTCAAACCTGGCGGCAATATTGCGCTGCTGGCGTGTGCAGGTCCGATGGGCATTGGCGCTATCGATTACGCCATTAACGGCGGCATACAACCGTCGCGGGTGGTAGTGGTCGATATCGACGACAAACGCCTGGCGCAGGTAGAGAAGCTGCTGCCAGTGGAGCTGGCGGCCAGTAAAGGCATTGAACTGGTGTATGTGAATACTAAAGGGATGAGCGATCCTGTCCAGATGCTGCGGGCGCTGACGGATGATGCCGGGTTCGATGACATTTTTGTTTATGCGGCGGTGCCTGCTGTTGTTGAAATGGCGGATGAATTGCTGGCGGAAGATGGTTGTCTGAATTTCTTCGCCGGGCCGACAGATAAAAACTTCAAAGTGCCGTTTAATTTCTACAACGTCCATTACAATAGCACGCACGTCGTCGGTACATCCGGTGGTTCAACGGACGACATGAAAGAGGCGATAGCCCTTAGCGCCACGGGGCAGTTGCAGCCGTCGTTTATGGTGACCCATATCGGTGGGCTGGATGCGGTGCCAGAAACCGTGCTCAATCTGCCGGATATCCCAGGCGGTAAAAAACTCATTTATAACGGCGTGACCATGCCGCTTACTGCCATTGCCGATTTTGCCGAAAAAGGCAAAACCGATCCGCTGTTTAAAGAGCTGGCGCGGCTGGTTGAGGAAACGCACGGCATCTGGAATGAACAGGCCGAGAAATATCTGCTGGCGCAATTTGGCGTTGATATCGGGGAGGCCGCGCAATGATGTCCCTGGCGTGGCCATTATTTCGCGTTACGGAACAGGCAGCGTTGGCTGCCTGGCCGCAAACCGGATGTGGCGACAAAAATAAAATTGATGGCCTGGCGGTCACCGCGATGCGCCAGGCATTAAACGACGTCGCTTTTCGTGGGCGAGTGGTTATCGGCGAAGGAGAAATTGACCATGCGCCAATGCTGTGGATTGGCGAAGAGGTGGGCAAAGGCGATGGGCCAGAAGTCGATATCGCGGTTGACCCGATTGAAGGCACGCGGATGGTGGCGATGGGGCAGAGCAATGCGCTGGCGGTCATGGCTTTCGCCCCTCGAGATAGCCTGTTACATGCGCCCGATATGTATATGAAAAAGCTGGTTGTTAATCGACTGGCTGCCGGGGCGATTGATCTGTCTTTGCCTCTGGCGGACAACTTGCGTAACGTGGCGCGGGCGTTAGGTAAACCGCTGGACAAGCTGCGCATGGTTACGCTGGATAAACCGCGTCTGAGTGCCGCGATTGAAGAAGCAACACAGCTGGGCGTTAAGGTTTTCGCCCTGCCGGATGGCGATGTCGCCGCCAGCGTGCTGACCTGCTGGCAGGATAATCCTTACGATGTGATGTACACCATCGGTGGCGCACCGGAAGGCGTTATTTCTGCCTGTGCAGTCAAAGCGTTAGGTGGAGATATGCAGGCGGAATTAATCGATTTTTGCCAGGCCAAAGGTGACTACACCGAAAATCGGCAAATCGCAGAACAGGAGCGTAAGCGTTGTAAGGAGATGGGTGTTGAAGTCAACCGTGTGTACTCGCTCGACGAACTGGTGAGGGGGAACGATATCCTCTTTAGCGCTACGGGCGTGACGGGCGGCGAGTTGGTGAACGGTATCCAACAGACGGCGAATGGGGTGCGGACGCAGACATTACTGATCGGCGGCGCGGACCAAACGTGTAATATAATAGACTCCCTGCATTGATGGTGATCTATCGGAAGACCAATGGCGACGCTGACAGAAGATGATGTGCTTGAGCAACTGGATGCACAGGACAATTTATTGTCATTTATGAAAACTGCGCATTCTATTTTGCTCCAGGGGATACGCCAGTTTCTGCCGTCGCTGTTTGTCGATAACGATGAAGAGATCGTCGAATATGCAGTGAAGCCGTTACTCGCCCAAAGCGGCCCGCTTGACGATATTGATGTTGCGCTGCGTTTGATTTATGCGCTGGGGAAAATGGATAAATGGCTGTATGCCGATATCACGCACTTTTCCCAGTACTGGCATTACCTGAACGAACAGGATGAAACGCCCGGATTTACCGATGATATAACCTGGGATTTTATCAGCAATGTCAACAGTATAACTCGCAATGCGACGCTCTACGATGCGTTAAAAGCGATGAAGTTCGCCGATTTCGCCGTCTGGTCAGAGGCGCGTTTTAGTGGGATGGTCAAAACGGCGCTGACGCTGGCAGTAACGACAACTTTAAAGGAATTAACGCCGTGAAAATCGAACTGACGGTGAATGGACTAAAAGTACAGGCGCAGTACTCTGATGATGAAATTGAGAATGTTCATAAACCGCTACTGCGTATGCTGGCGGCCTTACAGGCGGTAAATCCGCAGCGACGTACGGTGGTTTTTCTTTGCGCTCCGCCGGGGACGGGAAAATCGACCCTAACCACCTTCTGGGAATATCTCGCACAACAGGATCCCGAACTGCCCGCTATTCAGACGCTCCCGATGGATGGTTTTCACCATTACAATAGCTGGCTGGATGCGCATCAATTGCGCCCCTTCAAAGGCGCACCAGAGACATTCGATGTGGCGAAACTGGCGGAAAATCTGCGCCAGGTAGTGGAAGGGGATTGTACGTGGCCGCAGTACGATCGACAAAAGCATGATCCTGTTGAAGATGCGTTGCACGTTACCGCACCACTCGTCATCGTCGAAGGAAACTGGTTGTTGCTGGACGATGAGAAGTGGTGCCAGCTTGCGCAATTTTGTGATTTCGCGATCTTTATCAACGCGCCAGCTACTGCGTTGCGGGAACGACTGGTGGGGCGAAAGCTGGCGGGAGGGTTATCGCTGGCAGACGCAGAAGCTTTTTATGACCGTACCGACGGGCCGAATGTTCGCCGGGTGCTTGAAGAGAGCCTGCCTGCAAATTTGATCTTAATGATGACCGCTACGGGTGAATATCGTCTGGTGGATTAACATCTTTCACTACACCGCCTTCCAGTCGCACCACACGAGAGAAATGACGCCGGGTAAATGCGGCGTCATGACTGATTGCTACGACGCTTGTGCCTTGCTGGCGGCACTTTTCCAGCCAGCTTTCAAACACGCTCAACCAATTTTCGTCAAAATCCCGACTCGGCTCGTCCAGCAGCAATAGTGGCGGAGAGAGTGCTTCCAGGCAGGCGACGGCGACCATCCGTCGCTGCGCACTGTGCAGATCTAACGGATGCGCACTGGCAACATCTGCTAATTGACAGCATTGCAGGGCAGCATTGGTACGTTGAGTGATTTCATCCGCCGGGCATTTTTGCAGTTTTAAACCAAATGCGATCTCGTCGGCGACGGTGCTGTGAAACAGTTGGTTTTCCGCTTCCTGAAACAGTACGCCAATCTTTGCCGCGCGCTGGCGGTTTTTCAGGTTTTTCATCGCCTGTTGTTGCAGCATAACCGTACCGGCTGTGGGCGTAAGAAGACCTGCCATTATCCGCAACAGCGTCGATTTTCCCGCGCCATTGTCGCCGGTCAGTGCCAACCATTCACCTTGTTTGAGTTGCAGAGAAATGTCGAAAAGACAATCCGTTACTGCACCTGGCCAGCGATAAGTTACCTGATTTAACGTTAACATAGTGGCTGGATCGCTCCGTTTTGCAGGTGCCACGCCTGCTGGCAGTAGTTCAGGAAAGGCGTGCGATGACGTTCAAAAAGAATAATCAGCGAACCACGTTCAAACGCCCAGTGTTGTAAGCGCTGCAACAGCATTTCGCTGGCCTGCGGCGTCAGGCGGCTAAAGGTTTCATCAAGAATTAAGAGCTTTGGCTGCATCGCGATGGCGCAGGCAACGACCACGCGCTGTGTCTCTCCACCGGAGAGTGTTGTCGGGTGACGATGGCGCAACGGCTGGCACTCGGTCAGAGTCAGGGCGGCATCAATCCGCGCCATAATCTCTTCTTCAGCAAGACACAGATTTTCTGGCCCAAAGGCAACTTCTTCTTCCACGCTAAAGGTACAGCCGGAGAGCTGCAAATAGGGTGATTGCTGAACGAGCTGGATGGTGGCGGATTGCTCATTAAGCGGGATCTGTCCAATGGGCGTACCGAGAAGCGTCCCCGTGCCGGCTATCTCTCCTGGCAGAAAGTCCGGATACCAGCCCGCCATCAGCTGTGCCAGCGTACTTTTGCCACTGCCGTTGTCACCAAAGATCGCGACCATCCCCGGTTTGGCATAGTGAAAGTCATAACAGAACGGAGGATTTGTTGAGTGTGTCGGGCAATAGCGAAACTGTTCTAACGTAACCATAGCCACGCTCCGAATTCTGCCAGCATCAGCAAGATCATGGTGTAACGCGCTACGCGTTGTAGGGTGCTATCGGCTGGTGCCCATAACGTTGTTCGTCGGTTGTGGATCCGAAATGCCCGCATATCCAGCGCCGCACCACGGACAGCAAGATCGTTTAGCGCATTGTGTGTTAGCGGAATAATTAACGCGGGCATCGCACGTAAACGCTGATACCAGCCCTCATCCAGCGGCACGCCGCGGGCGCGCTGTGCTTCATGAATAATCGCTAATTGCCGTTTTAATTGCTCGACGACCAATAACGGCCCGGCGAACAGATAAGCGACGCCCGGCGGTAGGCGAGAAGCAAACAGAGCGCGGATAAAATGTTGCACGGGGACGAATTGCATCCACAACTGCGAGGTTGAAACAATCGCCAGAATCCGCAACCAGAGCGTAATGGCATACGTCCAACGTTCCGGCGAACGCGGCGTGCCGCTAAGCCATTCTGTCAGCCAGCCACCGTGTACCAGCCACAGCCCGGCTCCCAGTGAGAACATCAGCCAGACGACATATTTTGCCCGCCGCCGCGTGGCCTTTAGCGCAGTAAGGCAGAAAAAGGTCGCCGCGCTATAGACTGGCAATATTGTCTGTGTGGGCAGGATAAGCGTGGTGCAGGCCGCCAATGCCCACAGTGTTAATGAGGTAAATGGATGCATTTAGCGCACGGCAGCCATTGCCGGAAAATGGCGCGTGGTGCGAATCGGCAGCTGGCGCAGTAAAAGCCAGACAATCACTGCTGTAAGAATTTTATCGACCAGGTTTGCGCCTATCACCGTAATCGCCACCGACTCCACCAGGTTTTGCCCCATAGAGTGCATCCAGGCAACGAACAAATCGGCTCCGCTTCCTGTCACGCCGCCGAACAGCGCAGTACGCAGCGGTACAGCGACGACCGTTACCGCAAGCGTAATAATCACGCCGCTGACAACGACTTTTGGCAGAGTGCGAAACCAACCCGCCCGCGCCAGCCAACCGGCGACCAGGCCGATGACCATCGCGACGGGCGCAAATGCGGCGGCGATCGGGTCGGTTAGCAATCCCCAGAGTAAATTGGTCAGTAAGCCGGTCAACATGCCAATAACCGGGCCAAGTAGTACCGCGCTAATGAGCGTACCGATTGAGTCGAGAAAAATAGGTAATTTAACCATGCTGGCCAGTTGCCCGCCGATCATATTGATGGCGATAGATATAACGATCAACACCAGTGCCTGACTGGAAAAGTGGCGACGCGCCATAAGAAAACCTCTCTGCAAATAGTTATTTAACGGGGGAAATATGCAACTCGTCGTAACCAGAAAGTGCGCAAGGTTGGCGGCTAAACGCCAGTTCCTCAAGGCAGCCGATCACCAGTTCAAGCGTGGTCCGCACGGTACAGCCGGGCATCATATGACCGCCAAGCATCGCGCCGCGTGGGTCAGAAACGCAGAGATGAAGATGCTCGCCAGTGTGTTCCAGCGTGCCGTTCAGTGCGATCACTTCGAACTTGCCGCTTAGTAGGGCCGTGTTTTCTTGCCCGGCATAGCGTAAGGCGACGTCAGTCAGACTGCCGGTACAACCTGCAATCCACGCGGCGTGGAGTTGTTGTTGTTGCGCGAAGGCGCGTAATTGGGAGAGAACTTCCTGCCCGGGGAGCAGGCGCAGCGCGTAAAAGCGTGCGGAGGAAGAATATGGGTAGGGCAATGTCATCATTGGAGTACTCCGAAACTCGGACGTATTGCGGATAATATCGACGCTGCATCAGTCATATTCTGATATAAGTCAGGGTTTGTGACGGCACAACGAAAAGATTTTGCTACGCTTATTCGTGATTCTGCAAAGTGGAATAAATTCCAACGCATCAGGCCGGAAAACGTGACGCAAGTCAGATAATTGTCTTCTTTGACTGGACAATCATTCCTTTTATTCCATGTTTCGCTTATCCTAGCTGAAGCGTTTCAGTCGATTAAATGTTCGACAATTAACCAATCAGTCGCAGTTTGCGACAGGTAAGGTTTCCCCGAACGATTTGCTGGATTACTCTGTCTGGCAAATTTGCTCAGGGAAAGCCTTGCAGGAGATCTATGACCGTACGCGTAGCGATAAATGGCTTCGGTCGCATCGGGCGTAATGTGGTTCGTGCTTTGTATGAATCAGGACGCCGTGCGGAAATTACCGTGGTGGCAATCAACGAACTGGCGGATGCTGCGGGCATGGCGCATTTGTTGAAATATGACACCAGTCATGGCCGTTTTGCATGGGAAGTCCGTGAGGAGCGTGATCAACTTTTTGTTGGTGATGATGCCATCCGCGTATTGCATGAACGTTCACTGCAATCGCTTCCCTGGCGTGAACTAGGCGTTGATGTGGTTCTCGACTGCACCGGCGTATATGGCACCCGCGAGCATGGCGAAGCGCACATTGCCGCCGGGGCCAAAAAAGTGCTCTTTTCACATCCTGGCAGTAACGATCTCGACGCGACCGTTGTTTACGGCGTCAATCAGGATCAACTTCGTGCGGAACACCGCATCGTTTCTAACGCTTCCTGTACCACGAATTGCATAATTCCTGTCATCAAATTGTTGGATGATGCGTACGGTATTGAGACCGGCACTGTGACTACAATTCACTCCGCCATGCACGATCAACAGGTTATTGATGCATACCATCCTGACCTGCGCCGCACCCGGGCAGCCAGCCAGTCGATCATTCCGGTCGATACCAAACTGGCCGCCGGTATCACACGATTTTTTCCGCAATTTAACGATCGCTTTGAAGCGATTGCGGTACGTGTGCCAACCATAAATGTGACGGCAATCGATTTAAGCGTGACGGTGAAGAAACCTGTAAAAGCCAATGAAGTCAACCTGTTGCTGCAAAAAGCAGCACAAGGTGCATTTCATGGTATAGTTGACTATACGGAATTACCGTTGGTCTCTGTAGATTTTAACCACGATCCGCACAGTGCCATTGTCGATGGCACCCAAACCCGGGTCAGTGGCGCACACCTGATCAAAACGTTGGTCTGGTGCGATAACGAATGGGGCTTTGCTAACCGAATGCTCGACACGACGTTAGCTATGGCTACTGTTGCTTTCAGGTAAGACGCAAGCAGCGTCTGCAAAACTTTTAGAATCAACGAGAGGATTCACCATGTCTGTAATTAAGATGACCGATCTGGATCTTGCTGGGAAACGTGTATTTATCCGTGCGGATCTGAACGTACCAGTAAAAGACGGGAAAGTAACCAGCGACGCGCGTATCCGTGCTTCTCTGCCAACCATCGAACTGGCCCTGAAACAAGGCGCAAAAGTGATGGTAACTTCCCACCTGGGTCGTCCTACCGAAGGCGAGTACAATGAAGAATTCTCTCTGCTGCCGGTTGTTAACTACCTGAAAGACAAACTGTCTAACCCGGTTCGTCTGGTTAAAGATTACCTCGACGGCGTTGACGTTGCTGAAGGTGAACTGGTTGTTCTGGAAAACGTTCGCTTCAACAAAGGCGAGAAGAAAGACGACGAAACCCTGTCCAAAAAATACGCTGCACTGTGTGACGTGTTCGTAATGGACGCATTCGGTACTGCTCACCGCGCGCAAGCTTCTACTCACGGTATCGGTAAATTCGCTGATGTTGCGTGCGCAGGCCCGCTGCTGGCAGCTGAACTGGACGCGCTGGGTAAAGCACTGAAAGAACCTGCTCGCCCGATGGTGGCTATCGTTGGTGGTTCTAAAGTTTCTACCAAACTGACCGTTCTGGACTCCCTGTCTAAAATCGCTGACCAGCTGATCGTAGGTGGTGGGATCGCTAACACCTTTATCGCGGCACAAGGCCACGATGTGGGTAAATCCCTGTACGAAGCTGACCTGGTTGACGAAGCAAAACGTCTGCTGACCACCTGCAACATCCCGGTTCCGTCTGATGTTCGCGTAGCGACTGAGTTCTCTGAAACCGCTCCGGCTACTCTGAAATCTGTTAACGATGTGAAAGCTGACGAGCAGATCCTGGATATCGGTGATGCTTCCGCTCAGGAACTGGCTGAAATCCTGAAGAATGCGAAAACCATTCTGTGGAACGGTCCGGTTGGCGTGTTCGAATTCCCGAACTTCCGCAAAGGTACTGAAATCGTGGCTAACGCTATCGCAGACAGCGAAGCGTTCTCCATCGCTGGCGGCGGCGACACTCTGGCAGCAATCGACCTGTTCGGCATTGCTGACAAAATCTCCTACATCTCCACTGGCGGCGGCGCATTCCTCGAATTCGTGGAAGGTAAAGTACTGCCTGCAGTAGCGATGCTCGAAGAGCGCGCTAAGAAGTAAAAAATCACAGGGCAGGGAAACCTGCCCTTGTTGCAGCGCGCTTTTAAAGCACGCACTTTTTCATACTCTAAATAATTCGAGTTGCAGCACAGCAACTTGAGGTATGGCGAGTATAAGGCCCGACGATACAGGACAAGAGACATGTCTAAGATTTTTGATTTCGTAAAACCTGGCGTAATCACTGGTGATGACGTACAGAAAGTTTTCCAGGTAGCAAAAGAAAACAACTTCGCACTGCCAGCAGTAAACTGCGTCGGTACTGACTCCATCAACGCCGTACTGGAAACCGCTGCTAAAGTTAAAGCGCCGGTTATCGTTCAGTTCTCCAACGGTGGTGCTTCCTTTATCGCTGGTAAAGGCGTGAAATCTGACGTTCCGCAGGGCGCTGCTATCCTGGGTGCGATCTCTGGTGCGCATCACGTTCACCAGATGGCTGAACACTATGGTGTTCCGGTTATCCTGCATACCGACCACTGCGCGAAGAAACTGCTGCCGTGGATCGACGGTCTGCTGGACGCGGGTGAAAAACACTTCGCTGCTACCGGTAAGCCGCTGTTCTCTTCTCACATGATCGACCTGTCTGAAGAATCTCTGCAAGAGAACATCGAAATCTGCTCTAAATACCTGGAGCGCATGTCCAAAATCGGCATGACTCTGGAAATCGAACTGGGTTGCACCGGTGGTGAAGAAGACGGCGTGGACAACAGCCACATGGACGCTTCTGCACTGTACACCCAGCCGGAAGACGTTGATTACGCATACACCGAGCTGAGCAAAATCAGCCCGCGTTTCACCATCGCAGCGTCCTTCGGTAACGTACACGGTGTTTACAAGCCGGGTAACGTTGTTCTGACCCCGACCATCCTGCGTGATTCTCAGGAATATGTTTCTAAGAAACACAATCTGCCGCACAACAGCCTGAACTTCGTATTCCACGGTGGTTCCGGTTCTACTGCTCAGGAAATCAAAGACTCCGTAAGCTACGGTGTAGTTAAAATGAACATCGATACCGACACCCAATGGGCGACCTGGGAAGGTGTTCTGAACTACTACAAAGCGAACGAAGCTTACCTGCAGGGCCAGCTGGGCAACCCGAAAGGCGAAGATCAGCCGAACAAGAAATACTACGATCCGCGCGTATGGCTGCGTGCCGGTCAGACTTCGATGATCGCTCGTCTGGAAAAAGCATTCCAGGAACTGAACGCGATCGACGTTCTGTAAGATATTCCTTTCTGCTTATCTCAAGGCCCGCTCTGCGGGTCTTTTTTTCGCCAAAAGCAAAATTGCCTGATGCGCTACGCTTATCAGGCCTACACGTATCCTGCAATATATTGAATTTACAGATTTCTGTAGACCGAATAAGGCGTTCACGCCGCATCCGGTATGACAAATCGCACATTGTCATCTGTCTGAGACCCGCTCTGCGGGTCTTTTTTTCGCCAAAAGCAAAATTGCCTGATGCGCTACGCTTATCAGGCCTACACGTATCCTGCAATATATTGAATTTGCAGGTTTTTGTAGGCCGAATAAGGCGTTCACGCCGCATCCGGCATGACAAAGCGCACATTGTCATCTGTCTGAGGCCCGCTCTGCGGACCTTTTTTCGCCAAAAGCAAGGTGATGTACTTAAGAAATCTGTGATCTATTTGGCAAAATTATGCTTTATTGTTTACCCTTGTCAGACTGCCCGTCGTAAGGCGGCGGAGTATGTTTCTCCAATTTAAGTCAGTTGAAAAGGAATATTGAATGGAAGATTTGAAAGTTGTCGATAGCATAAACGGCGCAGGATCCTGGTTGGTAAATAACCAGGCGCTGTTGCTGAGTTATGCTGTAAACATCGTGGCGGCACTCGCGATCATCATCGTTGGTTTGATTATCGCGCGGATGATTTCCAACGCGGTGAATCGCCTGATGATCTCCCGTAACATAGATGCCACCGTTGCTGATTTTCTTTCTGCATTAATCCGTTACGCAATTATCGCCTTTACGTTAATTGCAGCACTGGGCCGCGTGGGCGTACAAACCGCATCGGTCATTGCCGTACTCGGTGCCGCAGGTTTAGCTGTAGGTCTGGCCTTGCAGGGTTCACTGTCTAACCTGGCTGCTGGCGTTTTGCTGGTTATGTTCCGCCCGTTCCGTGCAGGAGAATATGTTGACCTCGGCGGCGTTGCTGGTACTGTGCAGAGTGTGCAGATTTTCTCCACCACCATGCGTACCGCAGACGGTAAAATAATTGTTATTCCGAACGGTAAAATTATTGCCGGTAATATTATTAACTTCTCTCGTGAGCCGGCGCGCCGTAACGAATTTATTATTGGCGTAGCGTATGATTCTGATATCGATCAGGTTAAGCAGATCCTGACCGATATTATTCAGTCCGAAGATCGTATTTTAAAAGATCGTGAAATTACCGTACGCCTGAACGAACTGGGCGCATCGTCGATTAATTTCGTCGTGCGTGCCTGGAGCAACAGTGGCGATCTGCAAAACGTGTACTGGGATGTGCTGGAACGTATTAAACGTGAATTTGATGCTGCTGGCATCAGCTTCCCGTATCCGCAAATGGATGTGAACTTCAAGCGGGTGAAAGAGAGCAATAGCTAATTATGTACGAGGGCTTATCAAGGTGATAAGCCCTCATTTTTAACAACTAAAATCAAACTGCATATTTTTAAAGTCCAGCCAGGCATTACCTGCACCGAAATTATATCCACCGAAATACTCTTCAAACTCAATATAATAAGGCGACATTCCGTTTGGTATAGACTGCACGGGCGCCATTGAACCACCGAGATGATTGGGCAAATGTGCACTATGCCACTGGTGAGTTTCACATTTACTTTTTCCCTCTGCATCTTTAGAAAAATATCGAATGGACTGATATTCCGTATTATTTCTTTCTGTGGGGCTAATTCCCGCATTAGGATCAAAAGCGCGCGGCTCGCATGAAATCGCCAGATTGAAAGCCAGCGACTGCTCAGGAATGGTGCCCATTTTACGGTATACAAAATTGCTTTCAGGCGTATCTTTTGGCCTGACGTTAGCCTGAAAATAACTAAAAGCACTGCCGATAGTCAGCCATTCTGGCGTATCTTGCTGGTCGCGATAGTGGTTAGGTATAAGTTCAGGCGGCTCACAAAATGGGCCGTTGAACTCGTGCTGGGTGAGTAAAATCACCGCATAAGAACAGCCTAATATATCTTCCATCCGAAATAGCCGTGGATGTCGTTGCTTTTCTGCCTGCCAGAAAACATAAAGATCTGGATCTTCAGGTGGGGGGCAGGATTCAAAATTCTCAAACACATCCAATATTGCTTCTGTACAGGGTGTTCCGCCATCGTTGTGCTCGGGCGCAACAGCAAAGAAAGATAACGCGACAATCTCTGGCCCATAAATCCGATAATCTTCCGGCAACAGCAGGGTAAATCCATGATTCAATGGGAAACCATTATTTGGATCCAGCGGCCACTGTTCGGGCGTTATGCCTGGCGGTAGGCCAAAGCACCAACCTTGTTGGCGCGGCATATTTTCGTGGATAGGGTAGGGGAGAAGAGTGAGATCATAGGCTTGCACAGTGTTAGTCCTTTACAACGCGAGCAGGAAAGAGAGCCATAACGCCGTTTATGTTATGGGGAATGATGAGATCTTTATCCTAAAATCAGTTACCGAATAGAATTATTTATTTTTTTATTAAAATTATTTATATGCTATTAGCATTATAAATTTTATCTAATAACAATCCCGCGCTATAGTCTCTTTATCAGATAATTAGTTCGGAATGTTCAACGTGTTTTCTTATTATTTTCAAGGGCTTGCTCTTGGTGCTGCTATGATTCTGCCGCTTGGTCCGCAAAATGCTTTTGTGATGAATCAGGGCATTCGTCGTCAGTACCACATTATGATTGCTTTGCTCTGCGCGATAAGCGATTTGGTCCTGATTTGCGCCGGGATTTTTGGTGGTAGCGCGTTATTGATGCAGTCACCGTGGTTGCTGGCGCTGGTGACCTGGGGCGGTGTGGCCTTCTTGCTGTGGTATGGCTTTGGTGCTTTTAAAACGGCGATGAGCAGCAATATTGAGCTGGTTAGTGCTGAAGTGATGAAGCAGGGACGTTGGAAAATTATTGCCACTATGCTGGCGGTAACCTGGCTGAATCCGCATGTTTACCTGGATACCTTTGTGGTATTGGGCAGTCTGGGCGGGCAACTTGAGCCAGATCCCAAACGTTGGTTTGCGCTCGGGACGATCAGTGCCTCTTTCCTGTGGTTTTTTGGTCTGGCGTTATTAGCCGCCTGGCTGGCGCCGCGTTTGCGTACCGCCAAAGCGCAGCGCATTATCAATCTCGTGGTGGGCTGCGTTATGTGGATTATCGCCCTACAACTGGCGAAAGAGGGTGTTGCTCATGCACAAGCCTTGTTCAGTTAGGCGCTATCTGATGGAAAAATAAAACAGAGACGCTAAGCTTGCCTCCAGAGGTCCTGAGTTTTGGGCAAGTCAATTAACACGGAGAGACTAACGTGAAGTTCAAAGTTATCGCCCTGGCGGCATTGATGGGTTTCAGCGGGATGGCTGTGCAGGCCAATGAACTACCGGATGGTCCGCACATTGTCACTTCAGGAACGGCAAGCGTTGATGCGGTGCCAGATATCGCTATTCTTGCTATTGAAGTTAACGTGACGGCGAAGGATGCCGCTTCTGCCAAGAAGCAGGCGGATGAGCGCGTCGCGCAATATATCTCTTTCCTTGAACTCAATCAGATCGCGAAAAAAGATATCAGTTCCGCGAATTTGCGTACCCAGCCAGACTACGATTACCAGGATGGTAAAAGTATCCTGAAAGGCTATCGTGCCGTGAGAACGGTGGAAGTCACGCTTCGTCAGTTAGACAAACTGAATTCCTTGCTGGATGGCGCGCTGAAGGCCGGACTCAACGAAATTCGTTCTGTGTCGTTGGGCGTGGCACAGCCAGATGCCTATAAAGACAAAGCGCGTAAGGCAGCGATTGATAACGCGATTCATCAGGCTCAGGAGCTGGCGAACGGCTTTAATCGCAAACTGGGGCCGGTATATAGCGTGCGCTACCATGTTTCCAATTATCAGCCCAGCCCAATGGTACGCATGATGAAAGCCGATGCCGCACCGGTTTCCGCCCAGGAAACTTACGAGCAGGCCGCTATTCAGTTTGATGATCAGGTCGATGTGGTCTTCCAGTTAGAACCAGTGGATCAACAACCCGCTAAAACACCTGCCGCACAATAATACTTGTAGCCCGACTCATTTGTCGGGCTAATGTCTTTATCTGATATCGCCTCATTTTTCTGTAATTTTCTGTAAAACCATGACATAAGCACCTATCTTTGCTTGCGATTTCATTAAGGATTAGCTTACTGAAACGGTTAAGCGGACAGGGATGTTTGGAGGAAGCGGCGATGGATATTTTTATTTCGAAAAAGATGCGCAATTTTATTTTATTAGCGCAAACCAATAATATTGCCCGAGCGGCAGAAAAGCTACATATGACAGCTTCGCCGTTCGGCAAAAGTATTGCCGCGCTAGAGGAGCAAATTGGTTATACATTATTTACCCGTAAAGATAATAACATCAGCCTTAATAAAGCCGGGCAGGAGCTTTATCAAAAGCTTTTCCCGGTTTACCAACGGCTTTCTGCTATCGATAATGAAATTCATAATTCTGGACGTCGTTCTCGTGAAATTGTGATTGGTATCGATAATACCTATCCGACGATTATTTTTGATCAGTTAATTAGCCTGGGTGATAAGTACGAAGGCGTGACGGCCCAGCCGGTTGAATTCAGCGAAAATGAGGTTATCGACAATCTCTTCTATCGTCAGCTTGATTTTATTATTTCTCCGCAGCATGTTTCCGCTCGTGTACACGGGTTGGATAATCTAACAATGAGTGAACTGCCGCCGCTGCGACTGGGGTTTCTCGTTTCTCGCCGTTATGAAGAGCGTCAGGAGCAGGAGTTGTTACAGGAGTTGCCCTGGTTACAGATGCGCTTTCAAAACCGTGCTAATTATGAAGCGATGATTGATGCGAACATGCGCCCTTGTGGGATCAATCCAACAATTATTTATCGCCCATACAGTTTTATGGCCAAAATCAGCGCCGTTGAGCACGGACATTTTCTTACGGTGATCCCACATTTTGCATGGCGGCTGGTGAACCCAGCTACGTTGAAATATTTTGACGCACCGCATACGCCAATGTATATGCAGGAATACCTTTATTCACTGAAAAATCATCGCTATACCGCCACGCTGCTACAGCAAATTGCTGAAGATCGTGACGGTACGAGCGATTAACCTAGCATTGAGCCCGTTTCGATCAAATTGCGATGCAGATCGAAAACGTGGCTAAGATCGTGGTGAATATGCCCGCCGGGTGCATTCTCCAGATAGCGATGCAGATAGTCACGGTACATCGGATGTGCGCAGTTATCGATGATAGTGCGCGCGCGCTGAAGTGGAGAGAGGCCACGCAAGTCGGCGATCCCTTGCTCTGTGATGATCACTTTCACGCTGTGTTCGCTGTGATCAACATGGCTGCACATAGGCACGACGGTTGAGATCTTGCCTTCTTTAGCAATCGACGGTGCCATAAAGATCGACAGATACGCGTTGCGTTCAAAATCACCGCTACCGCCGATACCATTCATTAAATTAACGCCGACTACGTGCGTTGAGTTGGCGTGGCCGTAAATATCAAACTCGAGGCCGACATTCAGAGCGATAACACCAAGGCGGCGGATAATTTCTGGGTTATTGGAAATCTCTTGCGGACGTAACACAATGCGACTGGCGAAGTAATCCATATTGGCGTAAATCTTGCGCAGTGAATCGGCAGAAATTGTCAGACTGGAGGCGCTGGCCCCGGTAATTTTGCCGGTTTCCAGAAGATGAACCACAGACTCCTGTAGCACTTCTGAATACATCATAAACGGAGGAATTTCCGGGTTTTCCCCCAGACGCGCCATTACCGCATTATTGATGTTGCCTACCCCGCTTTGCAGTGGCAGAAATTCCCGCGGAATGCGCCCCTGCGCCATTTCGCGCAACAAGAAGGTGACCACATTGTCGGCGATTTGCTGGCACATGGGATTTTGTTTATCCAGCGAGTTACCTGCATCAGGTAAGTTGGTTTCCACGACGGCGACAATTTTTTTCGGATCGATTTGTACATAGCGGGTACCGACGCGATCCATCGCATGGAAGATCGACACGCTATTACGTCGCGGTGGTGCGCCAGGAGTCACAATATCCGCCAGTTCTGCAACGCGCGGATCGTGATAATGATTGAGTTCAATGATCACTTTCTTTGCACGCAGCAACCAGGTTGGTGCATTACCGATCCCACTGGTTAACCAGACGCGCCCATCCGGAGCGAGGGCTGAGGCTTCAATTACCGCAACATCGATGTCGCCGAAAAAGCCGTAGTTGACCATTTGCGCAACTTCGCTCAAATGCAGATCAACAAAACTAACCGATCCCTGATTGATCTTTTTACGTAATCCCGATGATGTCTGGTATGGCGCGCGCCATGAAACGGCGTCAGCTTCAGAGAGTATGTCATCGGCGGCGGCGCTAATCGACGCTCCGGTCAGCAGGCGAATTTGATACGGTTTTTTCGCCTCATGTTGTTCATTGGCGCGACGGGCAATGGCGACAGGAAGAGCCTTGGGCGAACCCGCAGGAGTAAAACCACTGAATGCCACCATATCGTTGTGCTGGATTATTTCCGCCGCTTCATCGGCGGTCATCCTTGTCCGGGTAATATTCATCCTTTGCTCCTTAGTTCGTGGATCATTAATGACCGACGAAATTAGGTTTACGTTTTTCCAGGAAGGCGTTCATACCTTCCTGATAATCTTCGCTGTCATAAACCGCCCGGCGCATCCCTTGAATACGCTCAAATTCATCTGAATTCATGGTGTGCGCTTCACCCAACACGCGCAGCTCTTCCTTGATTACTGCAATGGCTAACGGCGCTTTTTCGGAAATGTGGTGAGCCATTTGTAAGGTGAAATCTTCCAGTTCATCGGCCTCAACAACGTGGTTGAGAATGCCAACAGCCAGCGCGCGTTGAGCGGTGATTGGCGAAGCGGTAAAAATCAGCTCTTTGACAATGTGGAAGCCCGCGTCACGAGTCAGGTTGTGGATCCCCACCAGGTTATACGGTACGCCCAGATTGACTGGCGTCATTGAGAAGGTAGAAGTACTGGCGGCGATGATCAGATCAGAGCTCATGATCATTTCAAATGCGCCCCCCCAGACGCTACCTTCGACCATCGAAATTACCGGTTTGGGGCATTTTTGGATCACGCGGGTAATTTGACGTAGCGGATCATCGTAAGAGAGCGGATCGCGACCTCCTGACGGCAACTCATGAATGTCGTGACCTGCGGAAAAGACTTTGGAACCACTTGGGGCGCGCAGAATGATGCAGCGGATTTCTGGACGATTGAGATCGTTTAATGCCTGAATCAGGTCATCAATAAAGACTTTACTTAACGCATTGAGTTTGCGGGCATAGTTAAACTCAATGACCGCCACTTTGTTGATGATGGCTACATTAACATACTGATAAGACATAAAAATTCCCTTAATTAAAATACTGAGTCTGGATAAAATCACTGAGCTGCCGCAAACCTGTGCGCGGCGAGAGCATATTATTTTTGACCGCTAATAGCGTTTGGCTGTAATAGCGATCGAAATCTTCATTAGTGAACAGGTGGTGCAGCACCTCTTCTTCGGTCTGTTTACGCAGCCATTCCACCGATTGTTGTTGCCGCACCTGTTGTAAACGACCGCTGGTAGTCAGTGCGGTTTTGAAATCGATAATTGCGCGCCATATCTCATCGATACCGCATTTTTCTAGTGCACTACAGGTGAGGACCTGTGGCTGCCATTCGTCATATTTGCGGCGCAGAATATGCAGAGCGCTTTCGTACATATGGCGGGTAATGGCGACATTCGTGTGGTTATCACCATCATCTTTGTTGATGACAATCAGATCTGCCATCTCCATCAAACCCTTTTTAATGCCCTGGAGATCATCGCCGCCACCAGCAATCTGTAGCGAGATAAAGCAGTCCACCATGCGGGCGACTTCCGTTTCTGACTGCCCGACGCCGACGGTTTCAACGATCACCACGTCATAACCCGCCGCTTCACATAACAGCATTAACTCCCGCGCCCGCTGGCTGGCGCCGCCAAGGTGACCAGATGACGGAACCGGGCGAATAAATGCTGCATCGGCACGCGCCAGTTCGGTCATGCGAGTCTTATCCCCAAGGATGCTGCCACCGGTTACTGGACTGCTGGGGTCGACCGCGATAACCGCGACCTTAAGCCCCTGGCGAATCAGTAACATGCCAAAGGCTTCAAGAAAGGTACTTTTTCCTGCTCCTGGCGTGCCGTAGCAACGCCCAGTCGCAGGGTCAGTTCACCACAAACGGCATGATGGCATCAAGCAGTTGAGTGCTGAGTGCCTGATGGCGAGGGTGACGGCTCTCAACCAGCGTCATGGCCTGAGCGAGCGTGGCTCGCTCACCCAGACGTAGGCGTCGAATGCTGTCTGCCAGCGTGGCTTCGTTAATCATGATGTTGGCTAATCCGGTTCAGCACATCACGCACGCTGTCAAGCATGGGAGTACCAGGACCGTAAATCGCCGCCACGCCACGCTCTTGCAGGAAGGCATAATCTTGCGGCGGAATAACGCCACCGGCGACCACGCAAATATCTTCGCGCCCCCATTTTTTCAGGGCTTCAATCAGTTCCGGGATCAGCGTTTTATGTCCTGCTGCAAGCGAGGATGCGCCCACCACATGAACGTCGTTTTCCACTGCCAGGCGGGCGATCTCTTCCGGCGTGGAGAACATGGGACTCAAATCAACGTCGAAACCAAGATCGGAATAGGCGCTGGCAATGACTTTCGCTCCGCGATCGTGTCCATCTTGTCCCATTTTGGCGATCAGAATGCGCGGGCGACGACCATTGTCGGCAAGGAACAGCTCCGTTTGCGCAACAATTGCATCAAACTCGGAGGCTGATTTTTCCGACTGATGATAGCTTTGCGCAATGACGCCGGTAACACACTGGCTCGGTACCAGATAACGGTCAAAAGCGGCTTCCAGCGCATCGGATATTTCACCCAGCGTCGCGCGAACGCGAGCCGCATTAACAGCGGCAGCCAGCAGGTTTTCGTTATGCTGTGCAGCGTGAGTCAGAGCGTTCAATGCGGCGGTTACGGCGGCATCATCACGGGTGGCGCGAATGCGTTCCAGCGAAGCAATTTGCTCGTTACGCACCATCACGTTGTCGATTTCAAGGACATCAGTTTCATCTTCGTGATCCAGTTTGTACTTGTTGACGCCGACGATCACGCGTTTGCCCTGGTCGATCAACGACTGTTCACGAGCAGACGCTTCTTCGATCATCCTTTTTGGCAGACCTGCTTCGATCGCCTTCGCCATGCCTCCGGCTTCGTCGATCTGATCAATGATGGCTCTGGCCTGTTTCACGATCTGATCGGTTAGTGACTCAACGTAATAAGAACCGGCCAGCGGATCGACGGTGCGACAGAGTTCTGACTCTTCCTGAATAATGATCTGGGTGTTACGGGCAATACGTGCCGAAAAATCGGTCGGCAAACCAAGCGCTTCATCAAAGGCATTTGTATGCAGCGACTGGGTTCCGCCAAGGGTAGCTGCCAACGCTTCAATGGTGGTGCGGATAACGTTGTTATACGGATCCTGTTCGGTGAGACTCCAGCCGGAGGTTTGACAGTGGGTGCGTAGCGCCAGCGATTTCGGATCTTTGGCACCAAACCCGCTTACTGCTTCGCTCCAGAGATAGCGTGCGGCGCGCAGCATGGCGACGTTCATAAACAGGTCCATGCCGATACCAAAGAAGAACGACAGGCGCGGGGCGAAGTCATCAATTTTTAAGCCAGCAGAGAGAGCGGCTTTGATGTACTCAATCCCATCGGCGAGAGTAAACGCCACCTGTTGCACACAGTTCGCACCGGCTTCGCCCATGTGGTAGCCGCTGATGCTAATGGTATTGAAGCGCGGCATATTGCTGGAACACCAGGCGATAATGTCAGCGATAATGCGCATAGAAGGTTTCGGTGGGTAAATATAGGTATTGCGGCAGAGGTACTCTTTGAGGATATCGTTCTGAATTGTACCCGTCAGTTTATCGGGGGGAACGCCTTGCTCTTCTGCCGCCACGATATAAAAGGCCAGCACTGGCAGGACTGCGCCGTTCATGGTCATCGAAACCGACATTTTATCCAGCGGTATTTGGTCGAAGAGCACCTTCATATCTTCTACGGTATCGATAGCGACGCCCGCTTTGCCAACATCGCCCGCCACGCGCGGGTTATCGGAGTCGTAGCCACGGTGGGTGGCAAGGTCAAACGCCACGGAAAGACCTTTTTGCCCGGCAGCCAGGTTACGGCGATAAAAAGCGTTGGACTCTTTGGCGGTCGAGAAACCGGCATACTGACGGATGGTCCACGGTTGGGCGGTATACATGGTGGCGCGGGGACCACGAACATAGGGCGGCAAGCCAGGAAGGGTACCGGTCACTTCCAGATTGTCGAGATCGGCTTCGGTATACAGTGGCTTGATGGCGATCCCTTCCGCCGTTTGCTGAACCAGTGAGTCGACGGTTTTCTCCCGACGGCTCAACTCCTTGTTGGCAAGCTGTTGCCACTCTTGCACGTTTGACATTATTTGCTCCATAAAACGCAATAAAAATGAGGGTGTTTGCGCTTACGGTGAGCTTTTTATACGGGTTTGTCGCCAGCAAAAAAAATGGAATGGGGCGTCGTTTTTTGCCGTGTGAGATTTGTCTGTTTTGTGATGTTATTCAAAGAATAAAAAAGAAAAACGCCTGATATGTGCTACCAGGCGTTAACTGATTGATTAATCCTGACGAAGCACTTTGTGACCATAGTCGAGCAAAGCATCAGTGACTTTACGCATCATGCGGCTTTCTGGGGCAAAGCGATGCCAGTAAAGCATTCGCCGTTGGAATAGCCCGGGCGTCAGATCAATCAACTCTCCGCTGGCCAATTCTTTTTCAATTTGCAGGTGTGGGATCATACAGCAGGTTGTACCCTGGCGAGCGAGCTGCACGAAGGCTTCGGACGAGTTAACGATATGGCACGGTACGCTACCTGGCGGCAGATCGAAGTTTTGCTGCAAAAATGCCTGGTGCATATCGTCAAGATGGTCAAACGCGACTACTGGTGCTTTGAGCAGCGCAGAGCGGCTTACTCCGTTGGGGAAGTATTTCTCGGCAAATGGTTTGGAGCTGACGAACAGATAGTCGAGCGCGCCAAGTTTATCGACCAGGCAACTAGGCAGCGCCTGATGTTGAATACTCACCGCGCCGACCACTTCACCTCGGCGCAGACGCTCCTGGGTGCGAGTTTCATCTTCTACCTGTAAGTTCAGACGAATAGGCGAATCAGCCAGTACAGGAGCCAGTGCCGGAAGCAACCAGGTTGCCAGACTGTCGGCGTTGACTGCCAGCGAGAGCAGTAGTGGGGTGGAACCGGTTTGTTCATCGCCAAGCCACTCTTCTTCCAGCAGCTCGACCTGGCGAAGCAGTGCCAGTAATTTTTGTCCTTGTTCTGTCGGGCGCGGGGGAACTGTTCGCACCAACAGCGGCTGCCCGAACATATTTTCCAGTTGCTTAATGCGCTGTGAGACGGCTGATTGCGTAATGCACAACTTTTGTGCCGCGCGCTCAAATCCTCGTTCACGTATCACCGCATCCAGTGCCTGTAATGTCCTGTAGTCCGGGCGTTTCATTTCTCTAACCTGCTCCTCAAATATTCTCATGCCGAACTATGACATAATTTTGCTTTGGTTACAGAGTATTTAACGCATACAAAAGCGGTCATAGTGGACATTTTGGTTGGCAATACCGTGCTTTCTAAGCCTTTGTGAAGTACCCAGGCCGTGTGTTGTAAAGGTTGGTTTATCGGCCAATAATCCCATTGCGTCTGCGCGGGAGAACGGAGAGTTGGTGCAACGGTTTATGCAGTGGAGCTGAATATCAGGCCCCTTGTCTATCTTTTTCCTGAAGAGCAACATTGCCCGTTATTTTATGGATGAGTTAACCACGCGGCTTGCCAACGGGGTCTGAATCGCTTTTTTTGTATATAATGCGTGTGAAATTTCATACCACAGGCGAAACGATCATGACGCAGGATGAATTGAAAAAAGCAGTAGGATGGGCGGCACTTCAGTATGTTCAGCCCGGCACCATTGTTGGTGTAGGTACAGGTTCCACCGCCGCACACTTTATTGACGCGCTCGGTACAATGAAAGGCCAGATTGAAGGGGCCGTTTCCAGTTCAGATGCTTCCACTGAAAAACTGAAAAGCCTCGGCATTCACGTTTTTGATCTCAATGAAGTCGACAGCCTTGGCATCTACGTTGATGGCGCAGATGAAATCAACGGCCACATGCAAATGATCAAAGGCGGCGGCGCGGCGCTGACTCGTGAAAAAATCATTGCTTCGGTTGCGGAAAAATTTATCTGTATTGCAGATGCTTCCAAGCAGGTTGATATTCTGGGCAAATTCCCGCTGCCAGTAGAAGTTATCCCGATGGCACGTAGTGCAGTGGCGCGCCAGCTGGTGAAACTGGGCGGTCGTCCGGAATACCGTCAGGGCGTGGTGACCGATAATGGCAACGTGATCCTCGACGTCCACGGCATGGAAATCCTTGACCCGATCGCGATGGAAAACGCTATAAATGCGATTCCTGGCGTGGTGACCGTTGGCTTGTTTGCTAACCGTGGCGCGGACGTTGCGCTGATCGGCACACCTGACGGTGTCAAAACCATTGTGAAATGATCTGACGGGGGAACCTCCCCCGTTAAAAAAATTCTCTTCATTAAATTTGGTGACATGTGTCACGTTTTTACCAGGCTATTGTCGATTGCTCTAAATAAATCCTCTAAACCAGCATATTCATCCAAGAAATACCTTTGCGTGATATTTCCTCAACATCGCGACGCAAACGTTCATATTGCCGCAATATTATTTTTTGATATGTTGAAAGGCGGACGCAAATCCGCACACAACATTTCAAAGACAGGATTGGGTAAATGGCAAAGGTATCGCTGGAGAAAGACAAGATTAAGTTTCTGCTGGTAGAAGGTGTGCATCAAAAGGCGCTCGAAAGCCTTCGCGCGGCAGGTTACACCAACATCGAATTTCACAAAGGCGCGCTGGATGATGAACAATTAAAAGAATCCATCCGCGATGCCCACTTCATCGGCTTGCGATCCCGTACCCATCTGACCGAAGACGTGATCAACGCTGCTGAAAAACTGGTCGCTATTGGCTGTTTCTGCATTGGGACCAACCAGGTTGATTTGAATGCTGCGGCAAAACGCGGGATCCCGGTATTTAATGCCCCGTTTTCAAATACGCGTTCCGTTGCTGAGCTGGTGATTGGCGAACTTCTGCTGCTATTACGCGGAGTGCCGGAAGCCAACGCCAAAGCGCACCGTGGCGTATGGAACAAGCTGGCCGCAGGCTCTTTTGAAGCGCGCGGCAAAAAGCTGGGCATTATTGGTTATGGTCATATTGGTACACAACTGGGCATTCTGGCGGAATCGCTGGGGATGTATGTTTACTTCTATGATATTGAAAACAAACTGCCGTTGGGCAACGCCACTCAGGTGCAACATCTTTCCGACCTGCTGAATATGAGCGATGTAGTGAGTCTGCATGTGCCAGAGAATGCGTCTACTAAAAATATGATGGGCGCGAAAGAGATCGCGCTGATGAAGCCCGGCTCGCTACTGATTAACGCTTCGCGCGGAACGGTGGTCGATATTCCGGCGCTGTGTGACGCGCTGGCGAGCAAACATCTGGCAGGGGCCGCAATCGACGTGTTCCCGACGGAACCGGCGACTAACAGCGATCCGTTTACCTCTCCGCTGTGCGAATTCGACAACGTCCTTCTGACGCCACACATTGGCGGTTCGACTCAGGAAGCGCAGGAGAATATCGGCCTGGAAGTTGCGGGCAAATTAATCAAGTACTCTGACAATGGCTCCACACTCTCTGCGGTGAACTTCCCGGAAGTCTCGCTGCCGCTGCATGGTGGACGCCGTCTGATGCACATTCACGAAAACCGCCCGGGCGTGCTGACTGCGCTGAACAAAATATTTGCCGAGCAGGGCGTCAACATTGCCGCGCAATATCTGCAAACTTCTGCACAGATGGGTTACGTCGTTATTGATATTGAAGCTGACGAAGACGTTGCTGAAAAAGCGTTACAGGCCATGAAAGCTATTCCGGGTACTGTTCGCGCCCGTCTGCTGTACTAATTTTCCTTCTCTGACAATCAACGGGCAGGTCACTGACTTGCCCGTTTTTTTATCCCTTTTACCGCGCTAATTACGGCATTTGCATCGCTGTGTAATCGCCTTTGCGAGCCTGCTCGAAGAAATAAATTAAAGCCAGATCAATGCGTTGTGTTTATTCAAAGAGGATTTACGATGACGGGGCAGCACAGGGCTGTAACGGTAAAGCCCTCACCGAAGCGAGGGCTTAAAGGAGAAGGGTTATGATGCGACTTGTCATCATACTGATTGTACTGTTACTGATAAGTTTGCCAGCTTATTAACAGTCAGTCTCAGGGGAGGAGCAATCCTCCCTTACCCTTACTCACTAAATTAGGTCAAAGAATCAACGATGTCAATCAGGGCGATGCAGGTGTGTCGCCCTCACCACTCCCAGATTTTCGATGGCGTAACCACCGCAGGCAGCGGGACGTCCCATTCTTCTACGGGGAGTTTTTCCACCAACTGGCAATCATGGGCATAACCTACTGGCTGCATGTTGTAGTGCTGCCAGTTTTGCAATGTCCGATCATAAAATCCACCGCCCATTCCGAGGCGTTGACCGAACTCATCAAAGGCGACCAGCGGCGTTATCAGGACGTCTAATCGGGAAAGGGGTAGCACGTCACGCACGTCCAGTTTTGGCTCGTGGATCTTCAACCTGTTCATCACCAGTTCACTCTTAGGATGGTAATTCAGGAACAGTAAATTACCGGCACTAAAGGGATGTAAAACTGGAAGATACACGCGCTTACCTGCGCGCCAGAGTTGCTCTATGAGCGGCTGGGTGTCGAGTTCGCCATCAAAAGAGAGAAATATAGCGACCGTATGCGCCATCACAACAGGGGGATAACTCATCATCCGCATGGCAGCCAGCTGGCCCATTTCACGTTGTTGCTCCGGCGTTAACGCACGACGACGCTGCCGAATCATTTTACGGATTTCTTGTCGGGATAATGTCAGTGGGAGTTCTGGTAGTTGTGTCATGGCTGGTGCCAGATAAGAAGGGAATCTCCGAGATGCCGCCGCAGGCTGTAACCCTTGAACCCTTGGTTCAAGGTGAATGTGTCGTCGCAGTTTTAAGGCTTCTCGGACGGACCGAGCATGCTCACCAACCACGGAGCGCCACATTCTTGTGGTATGAAATATCGGCTCAGGGGACTGGCCCGCTTGCGAACATCTCAGAGAAATTTTGTCTTCACGGTTACTCTACCACAGTAAACCGGAAAGTGTCATTCAAAGTTTTGGTTCGTTTTTTCGGTGATGCGACCTTGTTCAAGTAACGCTTGTTCTATGGTCTGTTGCAGCATCCGAATACGCTGTTCCATACTTGCCGCGTAGTCACGAGTCTTCGCTTTTTCTTGCGCTAACTCATAGCTGATATTCAATGCGGCAATGAAGACCAACTGTTCAGTATTTGTGACTCTAGTGCGTTCTTTCAGATCTTGCAACCGTTGGTTCAGATCGTCCGCAGCCTGATTCAACGCATCCCTTTGGTCAGGCGGGCAGTTCACACGCAGTGAACGGCCAAAAATTTGGATATCGACGGGTTGTGCAGACATGCCACCTTCCTGCTGATTGACTGCGCTGCCTTCGCCTTCAGACCTTTGGTCTGCGAAGGGGCGAAACTATAGCTACCCTGGTGCAATGAGACAAGCCCTTTTCTGGTCCACCAGGGTCCAAAGTGATAGCATATCATGAATCTTCCTCCCTTTGATGCCGAATGCTTATGTCAATACAGAACGAAATGCCTGGTTACAATGAAATGAACCAGTATCTGAACCAACAAGGGACAGGTCTGACCCCTGCTGAGATGCATGGTTTAATCAGTGGGATGATATGTGGCGGTAATGATGACAGCTCCTGGCTGCCGCTGCTTCACGACCTGACGAACGAAGGTATGGCTTTCGGGCATGAACTTGCCCAGGCATTGCGCAAAATGCACTCTGCCACCAGTGATGCCTTGCAAGATGACGGCTTCCTTTTTCAGCTTTATCTGCCTGATGGCGATGACGTTAGCGTTTTCGATCGCGCTGATGCGTTGGCAGGCTGGGTAAATCACTTCCTGCTCGGTCTTGGCGTCACTCAGCCGAAGCTGGATAAAGTGACCGGTGAAACTGGCGAAGCCATTGACGATCTGCGTAACATCGCGCAACTGGGCTACGACGAAGACGAAGATCAAGAAGAGCTGGAAATGTCGCTTGAAGAGATCATCGAGTACGTCCGTGTTGCCGCGCTGTTATGCCACGACACCTTTACTCATCCGCAACCGACCGCACCAGAAGTACAAAAACCAACTCTACACTAAAAACAAAAAACGTAAGGAGAGTGTTATGAGTGAGATATCTCAGCAGGAATTTCAGCGCCGCCGTCAGGCCCTGGTGGAGCAAATGCAACCCGGCAGCGCCGCGCTGATTTTTGCGGCACCAGAAGTGACCCGTAGCGCCGACAGCGAATACCCCTATCGTCAGAACAGCGACTTCTGGTACTTCACCGGCTTTAATGAACCGGAAGCGGTGCTGGTGCTGATTAAAAGCGATGACACTCATAACCACAGCGTTTTGTTTAACCGCGTGCGCGACCTGACGGCGGAGATCTGGTTTGGCCGTCGTTTAGGTCAGGATGCCGCGCCAGAGAAACTGGGCGTTGATCGCGCTCTGGCGTTCAGCGAAATCAATCAGCAACTTTATCAACTACTTAATGGTCTGGATGTGGTTTACCACGCCCAGGGCGAATATGCATATGCTGATGAAATCGTGAATAGTGCGCTGGAAAAACTGCGTAAAGGCTCGCGGCAAAATCTCACCGCGCCAGCAACGATGATCGACTGGCGTCCCATTGTTCATGAAATGCGCCTGTTCAAATCGCCGGAAGAGATTGCCGTACTTCGCCGCGCGGGTGAAATCACCGCACTGGCGCATACCCGGGCGATGGAAAAATGCCGTCCGGGGATGTTCGAGTACCATCTGGAAGGCGAAATTCACCACGAATTCAACCGCCACGGTGCGCGCTATCCTTCCTATAACACCATTGTCGGCAGTGGTGAAAACGGCTGCATTCTGCATTACACCGAAAACGAGTGTGAACTGCGCGACGGCGACCTGGTGTTGATTGATGCTGGTTGTGAATATAAAGGTTACGCGGGCGATATCACCCGTACCTTCCCGGTCAACGGCAAATTCACCCAGGCCCAGCGCGAAATCTACGACATTGTGCTGGAATCTCTCGAAACCAGCTTGCGTCTGTATCGTCCGGGAACCTCCATTCAGGAAGTCACCGGGGAAGTTGTGCGTATCATGGTTAGCGGCCTGGTAAAACTCGGCATCCTCAAAGGTGAAGTCGATGAACTGATCGCTCAGAACGCCCATCGTCCTTTCTTTATGCATGGCCTTAGCCACTGGTTAGGACTGGATGTCCATGATGTGGGCGTTTATGGCCAGGAGCGCTCGCGCATTCTTGAACCGGGTATGGTGCTGACCGTAGAGCCTGGTCTGTATATTGCGCCGGATGCGGATGTACCAGAACAATATCGTGGGATCGGCATTCGTATTGAAGACGACATTGTGATTACCGAAAACGGCAACGAAAACCTCACCGCCAGCGTGGTGAAAAAGCCGGAAGAAATTGAAGCGTTGATGGCAGCTGCGAGAAAGCAATGAGCGTAATCATCGTCGGTGGCGGCATGGCGGGCGCGACGCTGGCGCTGGCTATTTCCCGGTTAAGTCACGGGGCGCTGCCGGTACATTTGATTGAAGCGACCGCGCCAGAGTCACATGCTCATCCGGGCTTTGATGGGCGAGCGATTGCGCTGGCGGCGGGTACCTGCCAGCAACTGGCGCGCATTGGCGTCTGGCAATCTCTGGCTGATTGCGCAACCGCCATCACCACCGTGCATGTCAGTGATCGCGGTCATGCCGGATTCGTCACCCTCGCCGCAGAAGATTACCAACTGGCGGCGCTGGGGCAGGTTGTCGAATTGCATAATGTCGGGCAGCGGCTGTTTTCGCTGTTGCGCAAAGCGCCTGGCGTAACGGTGCATTGCCCGGATCGCATTGCTAATGTTGTTCGTACCCCAGCTAACGTTGAAGTGACGCTGGAGAGTGGCGAGACGCTGACGGGCCGCGTGCTGATAGCCGCTGATGGCACCCATTCAGCGTTAGCCACTGTGTGCGGCGTTGACTGGCAGCAGGAGCCCTACGAACAACTGGCTGTGATTGCGAACGTTGCGACTTCCGTTGCGCACGAAGGCCGCGCTTTTGAACGCTTTACGCAACATGGTCCACTGGCGATGTTGCCGATGTCTGAAGGACGCTGTTCGCTGGTCTGGTGTCATCCACTGGAACGGCGCGAAGAAGTGTTGGCGTGGAGCGACGAGAAGTTTTGCCATGAACTCCAGTCTGCCTTTGGCTGGCGACTGGGGCAAATTACCCACGCCGGTAAACGCAGTGCTTATCCGCTGGCGTTAACCCGCGCCGCCAGACCGATTACCCATCGCACCGTGCTGGTGGGCAATGCGGCGCAAACCCTGCACCCGATTGCCGGGCAAGGATTTAACCTCGGTATGCGTGATGTGATGAGCCTTGCGGAAACCCTGACCCAGGCGCAGGAGCGCGCAGAAGACATTGGTGATTACGGCGTATTATGCCGTTATCAGCAGCGTCGACAGAGCGATCGCGAAGCAACCATCGGCGTCACGGACAGTCTGGTACATCTTTTTGCCAACCGTTGGGCGCCGCTGGTTGTCGGGCGCAACATCGGACTGATGACGATGGAATTATTCACCCCGGCACGCGATGTGCTGGCGCAGCGCACCCTCGGTTGGGTGGCGCGTTGAAGGCGGTTTTAAGGAATAAACAATGCAAAGTGTTGATGTAGCCATTGTTGGCGGCGGCATGGTGGGGCTGGCGGTTGCCTGCGGCTTACAGGGGAGCGGCTTACGCGTTGCCGTACTGGAGCAGCGCGTACCGGAACCTCTGGCGGCGGATGCACCACCACAACTGCGCGTTTCGGCTATCAATGCCGCCAGCGAAAAATTACTCACCCGTCTTGGCGTCTGGCAGGACATCCTCTCTCGCCGAGCCAGCTGTTATCACGGTATGGAAGTGTGGGATAAAGACAGTTTTGGTCACATCTCGTTTGACGATCAAAGCATGGGCTATAGCCATCTTGGGCATGTCGTTGAAAACTCAGTGATTCACTACGCGCTGTGGAACAAAGCGCTGCAGTCGTCAGATATCACCCTGCTGGCCCCCGCAGAATTACAACAGGTTGCCTGGGGGGAAAACGAAACCTTCCTGACGCTGAAAGATGGCAGCATGTTAACGGCGCGTCTGGTAATTGGTGCGGACGGCGCTAATTCCTGGTTGCGCAACAAGGCCGATATTCCGCTGACTTTCTGGGATTATCAGCATCACGCGCTGGTGGCGACCATTCGCACGGAAGAACCGCATGATGCGGTGGCGCGGCAGGTTTTCCATGGCGAAGGCATTCTGGCCTTTTTACCGCTTAGCGATCCGCATCTTTGCTCGATTGTCTGGTCACTGTCGCCAGAGGAAGCGCAGCGGATGCAGCAGGCAGGGGAAGACGAATTTAATCGCGCGTTAAATATCGCTTTTGATAATCGCCTGGGCTTATGCAAGGTTGAGAGCGAGCGTCAGGTGTTTCCGCTGACGGGGCGTTATGCGCGCCAGTTTGCCGCGCACCGTCTGGCGCTGGTGGGCGACGCCGCGCATACCATCCACCCGCTGGCGGGGCAGGGGGTAAATCTCGGCTTTATGGATGCTGCAGAGCTGATTGCTGAACTGAAACGGTTGCATCGTCAGGGTAAAGACATCGGGCAGTACATTTACCTGCGTCGCTATGAGCGTAGCCGCAAGCACAGCGCGGCGCTGATGCTGGCAGGTATGCAGGGATTCCGCGATCTGTTTTCTGGAGCTAATCCTGCGAAAAAACTGCTGCGTGATATTGGTCTGAAACTGGCCGACACGCTTCCTGGCGTTAAGCCCCAGCTTATCCGTCAGGCAATGGGATTAAACGATTTGCCTGAATGGCTGCGTTAAAAATTTCTCATCTTTTGTTTATTTGATACCCATCACACTTTCATCTCCCGGTTTTTCGCCGGGAGATTTTCCTCATTTGAAATAAACTAATTTCACCCGCAATTTCGCATTATATTTTCTAATGTCGTGAATTTTTGATTTAGTGATTTTTGACAATTTTTTAGTTCTTAATATCGATTTATTCAAAACTGTTTTATTAACTCGTTATGTTTGTTTGCAGGTACAGCGTTATTTGGTTTTTTGTCCTGTTGTCATTTTTGCAATTTTTAACCATAAGCTAATGTGATGATCAATTTTTCCTTATGGTTAACCGTCTGTTTCGGTGGTAAGTTCAGGGAAAAGAGAACGATTGCGTTGGGGACCGGGAGTGGCTCCAGTGCTGGGTTTCGTGGTGACAATTTCACCGCGAAAAGTTGTCAGCCCCGCTTATTCAATGAGGACAAGATGGCACAACAGACTCCTTTGTACGAACAACACACGCTTTGCGGCGCTCGCATGGTGGATTTCCACGGCTGGATGATGCCGCTGCATTACGGTTCGCAAATCGACGAACATCATGCGGTACGTACCGATGCCGGAATGTTTGATGTGTCGCATATGACCATCGTCGATCTCCGCGGCAGCCGCACCCGGGAGTTTCTGCGTTATCTGCTGGCGAACGATGTGGCGAAGCTCACCAAAAGCGGCAAAGCCCTTTACTCGGGGATGCTGAATGCCTCTGGCGGTGTGATAGATGACCTCATCGTCTACTACTTCACTGAAGATTTCTTCCGCCTCGTTGTTAACTCCGCCACCCGCGAAAAAGACCTCTCCTGGATTATCCAACACGCTGAACCTTTCGGCATCGAAATTACCGTTCGTGATGACCTTTCCATGATTGCCGTACAAGGGCCGAATGCGCAGGCAAAAGCTGCCACACTGTTTAATGACGCCCAGCGTCAGGCGGTGGAAGGGATGAAACCGTTCTTTGGCGTGCAGGCGGGCGATCTGTTTATTGCCACCACTGGTTATACCGGTGAAGCGGGCTACGAAATTGCGCTGCCCAATGAAAAAGCGGCGGATTTCTGGCGCGCGCTGGTGGAAGCGGGCGTTAAGCCATGCGGCCTGGGCGCGCGTGACACGCTGCGTCTGGAAGCGGGCATGAATCTTTATGGTCAGGAGATGGACGAAACCATTTCTCCTTTAGCCGCCAACATGGGCTGGACTATCGCCTGGGAACCGGCAGATCGTGACTTTATCAGCCGTGAAGCTCTGGAAGTGCAGCGTGAGCATGGCACAGAAAAACTGGTTGGTCTGGTGATGACCGAAAAAGGCGTGCTGCGTAATGAACTGCCGGTACGTTTTACCGACGCGCAGGGCAACCAGCATGAAGGCATTATCACCAGCGGTACTTTCTCACCGACGCTGGGTTACAGCATTGCGCTGGCGCGCGTGCCGGAAGGTATTGGTGAAACAGCGATTGTGCAAATTCGCAACCGTGAAATGCCGGTTAAAGTGACGAAACCTGTTTTTGTGCGTAACGGCAAAGCCGTCGCGTGATTTACTTTTTTGGAGATTGATTGATGAGCAACGTACCAGCAGAACTGAAATACAGCAAAGAACACGAATGGCTGCGTAAAGAAGCTGACGGCACTTACACCGTTGGCATCACCGAGCACGCTCAGGAGCTGTTAGGCGATATGGTGTTTGTTGACCTGCCGGAAGTCGGCGCAACGGTTAGCGCGGGCGATGACTGCGCGGTTGCCGAATCAGTAAAAGCAGCGTCAGACATTTATGCGCCAGTAAGCGGTGAAATCGTGGCGGTAAACGACGCACTGAGCGATTCCCCGGAACTGGTGAACAGCGAACCGTATGCAGGCGGCTGGATCTTTAAAATCAAAGCCAGCGATGAAAGCGAACTGGAATCACTGCTGGATGCGACCGCATACGAAGCATTGTTAGAAGACGAGTAACGGCTTTAATCCTCTTCTGCGGGAGAGGATCAGGGTGAGGGAAATTTACGCCTCACCCTCACTCTCTTCGCAAGGAGAGAGGTTCACAATTCACTGCACGTTTCAGGAACCATCGCTCATGACACAGACGTTAAGCCAGCTTGAAAACAGCGGCGCTTTTATTGAACGCCATATCGGACCGGACGCCGCGCAACAGCAAGAAATGCTGAATGCCGTTGGCGCACAATCGTTAAACGCGCTGACCGGCCAGATTGTGCCGAAAGATATTCAGCTTGCGACTCCGCCGCAGGTTGGCGCACCGGCGACCGAATACGCCGCGCTGGCGGAACTCAAGGCTATTGCCAGTCGCAATAAACGCTTCACGTCTTACATTGGCATGGGTTACACCGCCGTGCAGTTGCCGCCGGTTATTCTGCGTAACATGCTGGAAAATCCGGGCTGGTATACCGCGTATACTCCGTATCAACCTGAAGTCTCCCAGGGCCGCCTCGAAGCACTGCTCAACTTCCAGCAGGTAACGCTGGATTTAACCGGGCTGGATATGGCTTCGGCTTCTCTTCTTGACGAAGCCACTGCTGCCGCCGAAGCAATGGCGATGGCGAAACGCGTCAGCAAACTGAAAAATGCCAACCGCTTCTTCGTTGCTTCTGACGTTCATCCGCAAACGCTGGATGTGGTTCGCACCCGTGCCGAAACCTTTGGTTTTGAAGTGATTGTCGATGACGCGCAAAAAGTGCTCGATCACCAGGAGGTGTTCGGCGTGCTGTTACAGCAGGTCGGTACGACGGGCGAAATCCATGACTACACTGCGCTTATCAGCGAACTGAAATCACGCAAAATTGTGGTCAGCGTCGCCGCCGATATTATGGCGCTGGTGCTGTTAACCGCGCCGGGTAAACAGGGCGCGGATATTGTTTTTGGTTCGGCGCAACGCTTTGGTGTGCCGATGGGCTACGGTGGCCCGCACGCGGCATTCTTTGCGGCGAAAGATGAATACAAACGCTCAATGCCGGGCCGTATTATCGGTGTATCGAAAGATGCAGCTGGCAATACCGCGCTGCGCATGGCGATGCAGACTCGCGAGCAACATATTCGCCGTGAGAAAGCGAACTCCAACATTTGTACTTCCCAGGTACTTCTGGCAAACATCGCCAGCCTGTATGCCGTTTATCACGGCCCGGTTGGCCTGAAACGTATCGCTAATCGCATCCACCGTCTGACCGATATTCTGGCGGCGGGCCTGCAACAAAAAGGTCTGAAGCTGCGCCATGCGCACTATTTCGACACTTTGTGTGTGGAAGTGGCAGACAAAGCGGGCGTACTGGCGCGTGCCGAAGCGGCTGAAATCAACCTGCGTAGCGATATTCTGAACGCGGTTGGGATCACCCTTGATGAAACCACCACGCGCGAAAACGTGATGCAGCTTTTCAGCGTGCTGCTGGGCGATAACCACGGGCTGGAGATCGACACGCTGGACAAAGACGTGGCTCACGACAGCCGCTCTATTCAGCCTGCGATGCTGCGCGACGACGAAATCCTCACCCATCCGGTGTTTAATCGCTACCACAGCGAAACCGAAATGATGCGCTATATGCACTCGCTGGAGCGTAAAGATCTGGCGCTGAATCAGGCGATGATCCCGCTGGGTTCCTGCACCATGAAACTGAACGCCGCCGCCGAGATGATCCCAATCACCTGGCCGGAATTTGCAGAACTGCACCCGTTCTGCCCGCCGGAACAGGCCGAAGGTTATCAGCAGATGATTGCGCAGCTGGCTGACTGGCTGGTGAAACTGACCGGTTACGACGCCGTCTGTATGCAGCCGAACTCTGGCGCACAGGGCGAATACGCGGGCCTGCTGGCGATTCGTCATTATCATGAAAGCCGCAACGAAGGGCATCGCGATATCTGCCTGATCCCGGCTTCTGCGCACGGAACTAACCCCGCTTCTGCACATATGGCAGGAATGCAGGTGGTGGTTGTGGCGTGTGATAAAAACGGCAACATCGATCTGGCTGATCTGCGCGCGAAAGCGGAACAGGCGGGCGATAACCTCTCCTGTATCATGGTGACCTATCCGTCCACCCACGGCGTGTATGAAGAAACGATCCGTGAAGTGTGTGAAGTCGTGCATCAGTTCGGCGGTCAGGTTTACCTTGATGGTGCGAACATGAATGCTCAGGTTGGCATCACCTCGCCGGGCTTTATTGGCGCAGACGTTTCGCACCTCAACCTGCATAAAACTTTCTGCATTCCGCACGGCGGTGGTGGTCCGGGTATGGGACCGATCGGCGTGAAAGCGCATCTGGCACCGTTTGTACCGGGTCATAGCGTGGTGCAAATCGAAGGCATGTTAACCCGTCAGGGCGCGGTTTCTGCGGCACCGTTCGGTAGCGCCTCTATCCTGCCAATCAGCTGGATGTACATCCGCATGATGGGCGCAGAAGGGCTGAAAAAAGCAAGCCAGGTGGCAATTCTTAACGCCAACTATATTGCCAGCCGCCTGCAGGATGCCTTCCCGGTGCTGTATACCGGTCGCGACGGTCGCGTGGCGCACGAATGTATTCTCGATATTCGTCCGTTGAAAGACGAAACCGGCATCAGCGAGCTGGATATTGCCAAGCGCCTGATCGACTACGGTTTCCACGCGCCGACGATGTCATTCCCGGTGGCGGGTACGCTGATGGTTGAACCGACTGAATCTGAAAGCAAAGTGGAACTGGATCGCTTTATCGACGCGATACTGGCTATCCGCGCAGAAATCGACCAGGTGAAAGCCGGTGTCTGGCCGCTGGAAGATAACCCGCTGGTGAACGCGCCGCACATTCAGAGCGAACTGGTCGCCGAGTGGGCGCATCCGTACAGCCGTGAAGTTGCAGTATTCCCGGCAGGCGTGGCAGACAAATACTGGCCGACGGTGAAACGTCTGGATGATGTTTACGGCGACCGTCACCTGTTCTGCTCCTGCGTACCGATTAGCGAATACCAGTAATTTACTGATTCGACTATCTTCTAAAGGCGCTTCGGCGCCTTTGACACTGATGTCAAACTCAACATTGCCTGATGCACTTCGTTTATCAGGCCTACATAGTCTGTGCAATGTATTGAATTTGCACGATCTTGTAGGCAGGATAAGGCGTTCACGCCGCATCCGGCATAATAAAAGTACTTTGTCATCAATAATTTGAAAGGCGCTTTGGCGCCTTTATTTTTTGGGAAAAACAAATGGCTACAGCACTTGTGACCGGTGGCAGTCGCGGCATCGGGCGGGCAACTGCATTACTGTTGGCGCAAGAAGGGTATACGGTGGCGGTTAATTATCAACAAAACCTCCACGCGGCGCAGGAAGTGGTGAACTTAATAACGCAAGCCGGTGGCAAGGCATTTGCACTCCAGGCGGATATCAGCGACGAAAACCAGGTCGTCGCGATGTTTACAGCAATCGATCAGCACGATGAACCGCTAGCCGCGCTGGTCAATAACGCCGGGATCTTGTTTACCCAGTGCACCGTAGAAAACCTTACCGCAGAGCGAATCAACCGGGTACTTTCCACCAACGTGACGGGTTTTTTTCTCTGCTGCCGCGAAGCAGTAAAGCGTATGGCGCTAAAAAACGGCGGTAATGGCGGTGCTATCGTCAATGTCTCTTCAGTGGCCTCACTGCTGGGATCGCCGGGAGAATACGTTGATTATGCGGCATCGAAAGGGGCGATTGATACGTTAACCACCGGACTGTCTCTGGAAGTCGCTGCGCAAGGAATTCGCGTTAACGGCGTGCGGCCAGGGTTTATTTATACCGAAATGCACGCCAGCGGCGGTGAACCCGGACGCGTAGATCGCGTCAAGTCGAACATCCCCATGCAGCGCGGCGGACAGGCGGAAGAGGTCGCGCAGGCCATCGTCTGGCTGTTAAGTGATAAAGCCTCTTATGTCACGGGAAGTTTTATCGATTTGGCGGGTGGAAAATAAAACAGGAAAGTTATCTGACCGGATGCAACGAGTATTGCATCCGGTACTTCATCGACTTAAAGCTTCTCGCCGTTGCTGGCAATCACTTCTTTGTACCAGTCAAAGCTCTTCTTACGTGAACGCGACATATCGCCAGTACCGTCGTCATGTTTATTCACATAGATAAAGCCGTAGCGTTTGCTGTACTGCCCGGTAGTGAATGACACGCAGTCGATGCAGCCCCACGGTGTGTAGCCCATCAGATCTACGCCATCGTAAGTCACCGCTTTTTTCATCTCCTCGATATGGGCGCGCAGGTAATCAATGCGGTAGTCGTCGTTGATGCTGCCGTCTTCTTCCACTTTGTCGTAAGCGCCAAAACCGTTTTCGACAATAAACAGCGGCTTCTGATAACGCTCATACAATTCGCATAGTGCATAGCGCAGACCCACCGGATCAATCTGCCATCCCCAGTCAGATGCTTTCACATACGGGTTTGGTACGCTGCCTTCAAAACCAGAGATGGCATCGCCGGTGCCGCCTTCGGCCTTCACTGCGTTGGTCATGTAATAGCTGAAACCAAGATAATCGCAGGTGCCTTCGCGCAGTATATCCAGATCGCCATCTTCCATCTTGATGTTAAATCCGCGACGCTCCCACTCGTTCAACACATAGGACGGGTAATAGCCACGCAGCTGCACATCGGTAAAGACGTAGCGCTCGCGCATCGACTCCTGAGCGAACATCACATCGTCCGGGTTACAGGAGTAAGGATAGAGCGGCACCATCGCCAGCATACAGCCGACTTTCATCTCCGGGTTAATGCGACGCGCGGCTTTCACCGCCAGGGCGCTGGCGACAAACTGGTGATGCAGCACCTGATACATCGTCTCTTCCGGGTTTTCATGCTCGGTATAAACCACGCCGGAGCAGCAGTAACCGAACAGCGGCGCACGCCAGTTACGCTGGTTGTTAATTTCGTTGAAGGTCATCCAGTATTTGACTTTATGCTTATAGCGTTCAAATACCACTTCCGCGAAACGGACAAAGAAATCAACCACTTTACGGTTGGTCCAGCTACCGTATTGCTGCACCAGATGCAGCGGCATTTCAAAGTGGGAGAGGGTGATCACCGGTTCGATGTTGTATTTCAGCAGTTCATCGAACATATCATCGTAGAACTTCAGCCCTTCTTCGTTTGGCTGAGCTTCATCGCCTTTTGGAAAAATGCGTGTCCAGGCGATGGAAGTCCGAAAACATTTGAAGCCCATTTCGGCAAATAGTTTGATGTCTTCCTTGTAGTGACCATAAAAATCAACGGCTTCATGGTTCGGATAGTATTTGCCCGGCAAGACTTCTTTGGTGATTTCGCGCGGCACGCCGTGTGCGCCACCAGTCAGTACGTCACAAATACTCGGCCCTTTGCCGCCTTTGTTCCAGCCGCCTTCGACCTGATGAGCGGCTACTGCGCCGCCCCATAAGAAATCTTTCGGTAAGGTGAGTTTTTTCACTATCATAGGCTCCAAATGAGTCAATTCTTACAGGAAATAGTACCATGCAGCCAAACGACATCACTTTTTTTCAACGTTTCCAGGATGACATTCTGGCTGGGCGTAAAACCATCACTATTCGCGACGAGTCTGAATCGCACTTTAAATCGGGCGATGTGCTTCGCGTCGGGCGCTTTGAAGATGACGGCTATTTTTGCACCATTGAAGTCACCGCAACTTCAACCGTAACGCTGGATACTCTCACAGAAAAACATGCACAACAGGAAAATATGACTCTGGCTGAACTGAAAACGGTCATTACCGATATCTATCCCGGTCAGACACAGTTTTATGTGATTGAATTTAAATGTCTTTAAATTGAACTCACGCCTGTTAGTTGAAATTTCACATTTAATTTCATGATTTTTCGGAGATTACTCTCAAATCAGAATTTATTTTAGCTAACAGGTGTTCACTGGAACTATTCTCAGTTACGCTGGAGAAGTGTTCACGTGCGTGTACGTTTCTCCGGAGTAAGTTATGGTTCAGAAGCCTCTCATTAAGCAGGGATATTCGCTGGCAGAGGAAATTGCCAACAGCATCAGTCACGGCATTGGGTTGGTGTTTGGTATCGTTGGGCTGGTGTTGCTACTGGTTCAGGCGGTGGATCTTAATGCCAGCGCCACGGCGATAACCAGTTACAGCCTTTATGGCGGCAGTATGATCCTGCTGTTCCTCGCTTCGACGCTCTATCACGCGATTCCCCATCAACGGGCAAAAATGTGGCTGAAGAAATTTGACCATTGCGCAATTTACCTGTTGATTGCCGGAACCTACACGCCGTTTTTGCTGGTGGGGCTGGATTCTCCGTTAGCGCGTGGGTTGATGATTGTTATCTGGAGCCTGGCTTTGCTGGGGATTCTGTTCAAACTGACCATCGCGCACCGATTCAAAATTTTATCTCTGGTGACCTATCTGGCGATGGGCTGGCTGTCGCTGGTGGTAATTTATGAAATGGCAGTTAAGCTCGCGGCGGGCAGCGTTACCTTACTGGCGGTAGGCGGAGTGGTTTACTCGCTTGGGGTGATTTTCTACGTCTGCAAACGCATCCCCTACAACCACGCCATCTGGCACGGCTTTGTGCTCGGCGGCAGTGTGTGCCATTTCCTGGCGATCTATTTGTATATTGGACAGCCGTAATGGCTGTGCCTTTGTCGGCCTGAAAAGACACACAAGTGTCGCATCAGGCATCGGAGCGCAACTGCCGGATGCGGCGTGAACGCCTTATCCGGCCTACGGGCCGCTTCCCACTTGTGAAAAAGGCACCAAGTCCCAGGCCTGATAAGACGCACCAGCGTCGCATCAGGCAATAGATGCCCGAAGCGATACAGCGTTTACTCTTCCAGCGAATACGGCAGCGGTTCGATACGCAATGTATTCGCATCATCACGAACGCGGAAGATGCTGTCCGGTTCCATATCGTTATTCATGACGACCTGAACCACGACCTGACCATCTTCCAGTTTTACCGCAGCCAGCACCGTACCGGTACGACGCCAGTTTTCGCCCATTTTCAGCTCTAAGTCTTCACCAGCTGCCGGCAAACGGCTGGCGCTACCCGCCAGCAACCAGAGCGCGCGTTTGTTGGCTCCGCGGAACTTAGCTCGTGCCACCATCTCTTGCCCGGTATAGCAGCCTTTCTTAAAGCTGATACCGCCCAGCGCCTGAAGGTTAGTCGCCTGCGGGATAAACTGCCCACTGTTAGCAGCGTCAATAACAGGGAAACCCGCTTCAATGTTTAATGCCAGCCACTGTTGGCTATTATTCAGTTCCGCTTCACCGCGCAGTTTATCGGTCAAAGTATTAGCGGTAGCTTCATCGGTTACGATCAGAAAACGTTCTGCCGGGTGTTCAAACCATAGCAGTGTGGTCGCACCTTCTCTGACTACTTGTTTTTCCTTCGAAGGCATTTCGCTGAAGAGATTTTCCAGCGCGGCGCGTGCCTGAAAACCGGCAACACCGAGCAGCACGCGTTCATCGTCCGGCACGATGGTCACTTTAGAAAACACCGCATATTTTTTCAGTTCAGTCAGCTGCGAATCACGCACGCTGCGGCGTTCAATCCACGCAAAGCCATCGCCGTCGCGGAACAGACGTAAATTGCTCCACATTTTACCTTTGGCGTCGCAATGCGCGGCGAGCAAATGCTGGTCTTCTGTCATCTGGCTGACGTCTGCTGTCACCTGACCCTGCATATATTTTTCGCTGTCCGCGCCAGTAATGGTGGCAAGCGCCCAGTCATCAAGCGTCATCAGCGTCAGTGGTAAACGGGCAGAAGCCGTAGGCTGACGGGGAGGAAAAGGTGTAAAAGCCATAATGGAGTCCTGTGTAACAAACGGCGTATTAATGACTAATGGTAAAAGAGCTATGAGGCAATGCAAGTGCTTTCACTACGCGATCTGTGCCTTCTGATATGCTTTGCGAGGCGACATCCAAAAAAATGAAGCCATTGAATTGTTGCGGATTAATTTCGCGATCGCGATTGTGTTTACCGATATTCCCGCAAAAGAAGTCGAAAAACACGTTACAATAGCCAGGTACTGGATTTTCGTGAGACAGGAAGAAGATGGACATTAACAACAAAGCCCGCATTCATTGGGCATGCCGCCGTGGTATGCGCGAACTCGATATTTCAATCATGCCGTTTTTCGAACATGAGTACGACAGCTTAAGTGATGACGAAAAACGCATCTTTATTCGTCTGCTGGAATGCGACGACCCGGACCTGTTCAACTGGCTGATGAATCACGGTAAACCGGCCGATGCAGAACTGGAAATGATGGTCCGACTTATCCAGACACGGAACCGGGAACGTGGTCCTGTGGCAATCTGATTTGCGCGTCTCCTGGCGCGCACAGTGGCTTTCCTTGCTGATTCATGGGCTGGTTGCCGCTGTTATTTTACTCATGCCCTGGCCGCTCAGTTACACCCCGTTATGGATGGTGTTGCTTTCGCTGGTGGTGTTTGATTGCGTTCGCAGCCAGCGGCGCATTAATGCTCGTCAGGGGGAGATTCGCCTGTTGATGAACGGGCGTTTGCGTTGGCAAGGGCAAGAGTGGAGCATCGTCAAAGCGCCGTGGATGATTAAAAGCGGCATGATGCTGCGTTTACGTTCTGACAGCGGTAAACGGCAACATTTATGGCTGGCAGCAGACAGCATGGACGAAGCCGAATGGCGGGATTTACGGCGAATTTTGTTGCAACAAGAGACGCAAAGGTAAACATGACGGCAACGCTAATGCGCAAAGCCGTCAGTCACATCAGGCGTAATACTCTGCCATTTCGTTAAGGATTTGCTCACACCAGCTCTGAATACGCTCGTCGCTAAGGTCATACTGGTTAGTTTCATCCAGCGCCAGACCCACGAACAGCTGTCCGTCAGCAATCACCGGTTTCGGGCTGGTAAACTCATATCCTTCCGTTGGCCAGTAGCCGACGAACTTCACGCCTTTGGTCGAGAGTTTGTCATGCAGCATGCCGAGCGCATCAAGGAACCACTCGCCGTATCCCAGCTGATCGCCAAGCCCATATAACGCAACAATTTTACCTTCGAGGTTCAGGTCGTCGAGCTGATCCCAGACGGCTTCCCAGTCTTCCTGGATTTCGCCAAAATCCCAGGTCGGGATACCCAGAATGAGCACATCGTACTGCTCCATTAATTTCGGGGAGTCGTCCTTGAGGTTATGTAAGGTCACCAGTTCTGGGCCGATAATATCGCGGATTTTTTCCGCCGCCATTTCGGTGTAACAGGTGCTGGAACCGTAAAAAAGACCCATATTCATAACGTAAGCTTCTCGATTCTGCTGTGGCTTTTGCGGCTAGTGTATCAGAATCGCTTTAGTCACGGCACAATAAGGCATAATGGATCAAACGAGTAACGATAAGGGGCGCAAGTGAAACAAGATCTGGCACGCATCGAGCAGTTTCTGGATGCCCTGTGGCTGGAAAAAAATCTCGCCGAAAATACGTTGAACGCATACCGTCGCGATCTGTCAATGATGGTGGAGTGGTTGCATCATCGTGGGCTGACGCTGGCAACGGCACAAAGTGACGATTTGCAGGCATTACTGGCAGAACGGCTGGAGGGCGGGTATAAAGCCACCAGTTCAGCGCGTTTGCTGAGTGCAGTGCGCCGATTGTTCCAGTATCTTTATCGCGAAAAATTTCGTGAAGACGATCCCAGTGCGCATCTGGCTTCGCCGAAATTGCCCCAGCGTTTGCCGAAAGATTTAAGCGAAGCGCAGGTTGAAAGATTATTACAGGCACCTTTAGTCGATCAGCCTCTGGAGCTTCGCGATAAAGCGATGCTCGAAGTGCTGTATGCTACCGGGCTGCGTGTCTCGGAACTGGTTGGGCTGACAATGAGCGACATTAGTCTGCGCCAGGGCGTGGTACGGGTCATTGGTAAAGGCAACAAAGAGCGTCTTGTGCCGTTAGGTGAAGAGGCGGTCTACTGGCTGGAAAACTATCTGGAACACGGGCGACCATGGCTATTGAACGGTGTGTCGATTGACGTGCTGTTTCCCAGCCAGCGCGCTCAGCAGATGACGCGCCAGACCTTTTGGCACCGCATTAAACATTATGCCGTGCTGGCGGGTATCGATAGCGAAAAGCTGTCACCGCATGTGTTGCGTCATGCCTTTGCCACTCATTTGTTAAATCATGGTGCGGACCTACGCGTGGTGCAGATGTTGTTGGGCCATAGCGATCTCTCCACCACGCAAATTTATACGCATGTCGCTACCGAGCGTCTGCGGCAACTTCATCAACAGCATCACCCACGGGCGTGATGTCTGAAAAGAACGGGAAGATTTATGAAGAAAGGTTTTATGTTGTTTACTTTGTTGGCGGCGTTTTCAGGCTTTGTTCAGGCGGATGACGCGGCAATTCAACAAACGTTAGCCAAAATGGGCATCAAAAGCAGCGATATTCAGCCCGCACCCGTGGCTGGTATGAAGACAGTTCTGACTAACAGCGGTGTGCTGTACATCACCGATGATGGTAAACATATCATTCAGGGGCCAATGTATGACGTTAGCGGCACGGCTCCGGTCAATGTCACCAATAAGATGCTGTTAAAGCAACTGAACGCGCTTGAAAAAGATATGATTGTTTATAAAGCGCCGCAGGAAAAACACGTCATCACCGTGTTCACCGATATTACTTGTGGCTACTGCCACAAGCTGCATGAGCAGATGGCAGACTACAACGCGCTGGGGATCACCGTGCGTTATCTCGCTTTCCCGCGCCAGGGGTTGGAGAGCCAGGCTGAGCAACAAATGAAAGCCATCTGGTGTGCGAAAGATAAAAATAAAGCGTTTGATGATGTGATGGCGGGTAAAAGCGTCGCGCCAGCCAGTTGCGACGTGGATATTGCCAACCATTACGCGCTTGGCGTCCAGCTTGGCGTCAGTGGTACTCCGGCGATTGTGCTGAGCAACGGTACTCTGGTGCCGGGCTACCAGCCGCCGAAAGACATGAAAGAATTCCTCGACGAACACCAAAAAATGACCAGCGGTAAATAATTCGCGTGAAACAACAGATAAAACTTCGTCGCCGTGAAATCGATGAAACGGCAGACCTGCCTGCTGATCTGCCGCCCTTGCTGCGTCGTTTATACGCCAGCCGGGGCGTGCGTAGCGCGCAGGAACTGGAACGCGGTGTTAAAGGCATGCTGCCCTGGCAGCAACTGAGCGGCGTCGAAAAGGCCGTTGAGATCCTTTACAACGCTTTTCGCGAAGGAACGCGGATAATTGTGGTCGGAGATTTCGACGCCGACGGCGCCACCAGTACCGCCCTTAGCGTGCTGGCGATGCGTTCGCTTGGCTGCGCCAACATCGACTTCCTGGTGCCGAACCGTTTTGAAGACGGTTACGGCTTAAGTCCGGAAGTGGTTGAGCAGGCGCATGCCCGTGGCGCGCAGCTGATTGTGACGGTAGATAACGGCATTTCCTCTCACGCGGGCGTTGAACACGCTCGCACGCTGGGCATTCCGGTTATTGTTACCGATCACCATTTGCCGGGCGATACGTTACCTGCGGCGGAAGCCATTATTAACCCTAACTTGCGTGACTGCGGCTTTCCATCGAAGTCACTGGCAGGCGTAGGCGTCGCATTTTATCTGATGCTGGCGCTGCGCACCTTTTTGCGCGATCAGGGCTGGTTTGATGACCGTGGCATTGCAATCCCTAATCTGGCGGAATTGCTGGATCTGGTGGCGCTCGGGACGGTGGCGGACGTGGTGCCGCTGGATGCGAATAACCGTATCCTGACCTGGCAGGGCATGAGCCGAATCCGCGCCGGGAAGTGCCGCCCTGGGATTAAAGCTCTGCTGGAAGTGGCAAACCGCGATCCGCAAAAACTCGCCGCCAGCGATTTAGGTTTTGCGTTGGGGCCACGTCTCAATGCTGCCGGGCGACTGGATGATATGTCCGTCGGTGTGGCGCTGTTGCTGTGCGACAACATCGGCGAAGCGCGTGTGCTGGCAAATGAACTCGATGCGCTAAACCAGACGCGCAAAGAGATTGAACAGGGAATGCAGGTTGAGGCGCTGACTCTGTGCGAGAAACTGGAGCGAAGTCGCGACACGCTGCCCGGCGGGCTGGCAATGTATCATCCTGAATGGCATCAGGGGGTTGTCGGTATTCTGGCTTCGCGGATTAAAGAGCGTTTTCACCGTCCGGTTATTGCGTTTGCGCCAGCGGGAGACGGTACGTTAAAAGGTTCTGGACGCTCCATTCAGGGGCTGCATATGCGCGATGCGCTGGAGCGCTTAGACACGCTCTATCCGGGCATGATGCTCAAGTTTGGCGGCCATGCGATGGCGGCAGGCCTGTCGCTGGAAGAGGATAAATTCGAACTTTTTCAGCAACGCTTTGGCGAACTGGTTACCGAGTGGCTGGACCCCGCATTATTACAGGGTGAAGTCGTCTCCGACGGCCCGTTAAGCGCTGAAGAGATGACCATGGAAGTGGCGCAGCTGCTACGTGATGCTGGCCCGTGGGGGCAGATGTTCCCGGAACCACTGTTTGATGGCCATTTCCGCCTGCTGCAACAGCGGTTGGTAGGCGAGCGTCATTTGAAGGTGATGGTCGAACCGGTCGGCGGCGGTCCACTGCTGGATGGTATTGCTTTTAATGTCGATACCGCCCTCTGGCCGGATAACGGCGTGCGCGAAGTGCAACTTGCGTACAAGCTCGATATCAACGAGTTTCGTGGCAACCGCAGCCTGCAAATTATCATCGACAATATCTGGCCAATTTAGCGTCATCTTCTCTATAAAAAAGAGCGTGGATTCGGTACAATCCCGCTCTTATCACCGCATTTTGACTAGCTCAATAAAAGAAATCAGACCATGTTTGAAATTAATCCGGTAAATAATCGCATTCAGGACCTCACGGAACGCTCCGACGTTCTTAGGGGGTATCTTTGACTATGACGCCAAGAAAGAGCGTCTGGAAGAAGTAAACGCCGAGCTGGAACAGCCGGATGTCTGGAACGAACCCGAACGCGCACAGGCGCTGGGTAAAGAGCGTTCCTCCCTCGAAGCCGTTGTCGACACCCTCGACCAAATGAAACAGGGGCTGGAAGATGTTTCTGGTCTGCTGGAACTGGCTGTAGAAGCTGACGACGAAGAAACCTTTAACGAAGCCGTTGCTGAACTGGACGCCCTGGAAGAAAAACTGGCGCAGCTTGAGTTCCGCCGTATGTTCTCTGGCGAATATGACAGCGCCGACTGCTACCTCGATATTCAGGCGGGGTCTGGCGGTACGGAAGCGCAAGACTGGGCGAGCATGCTTGAGCGTATGTATCTGCGCTGGGCGGAATCGCGCGGTTTCAAAACTGAAATCATCGAAGAGTCGGAAGGTGAAGTGGCGGGTATTAAATCCGTGACTATCAAAATCTCCGGCGATTACGCTTACGGCTGGCTGCGTACAGAAACCGGCGTTCACCGCCTGGTGCGTAAGAGCCCGTTTGACTCCGGCGGTCGTCGCCACACGTCGTTCAGCTCCGCGTTTGTTTACCCGGAAGTTGATGATGATATTGATATCGAAATCAACCCGGCGGATCTGCGCATTGACGTTTATCGCGCGTCCGGCGCGGGCGGTCAGCACGTTAACCGTACCGAATCTGCGGTGCGTATTACTCACATCCCGACCGGGATCGTGACCCAGTGCCAGAACGACCGTTCCCAGCACAAGAACAAAGACCAGGCCATGAAGCAGATGAAAGCGAAGCTTTATGAACTGGAGATGCAGAAGAAGAATGCCGAGAAACAGGCGATGGAAGACACCAAGTCCGACATCGGCTGGGGCAGCCAGATTCGTTCTTATGTCCTTGATGACTCCCGCATTAAAGATCTGCGCACTGGGGTAGAAACCCGCAACACGCAGGCCGTGCTGGACGGCAGTCTGGATCAATTTATCGAAGCAAGTTTGAAAGCAGGGTTATGAGGAACCAACATGTCTGAACAAAACGCACAGGGCGCTGACGCGGTAGTCGATCTTAACAATGAACTGAAAACGCGTCGTGAGAAGCTGGCGAACCTGCGCGAGCAGGGGATTGCCTTCCCGAACGATTTCCGTCGCGATCATACCTCTGACCAATTGCACGCAGAATTCGACGGTAAAGAGAACGAAGAACTGGAAGCGCTGAACATCGAAGTTGCCGTTGCTGGCCGCATGATGACCCGCCGTATTATGGGTAAAGCGTCTTTCGTTACCCTGCAGGACGTTGGCGGTCGCATTCAGCTGTACGTTGCCCGTGACGATCTGCCGGAAGGCGTTTACAACGAGCAGTTCAAAAAATGGGACCTCGGCGACATCCTCGGCGCGAAAGGTAAGCTGTTCAAAACCAAAACCGGCGAACTGTCTATCCACTGTACCGAGCTGCGTCTGCTGACCAAAGCACTGCGTCCGCTGCCGGATAAATTCCACGGCTTGCAGGATCAGGAAGCGCGCTATCGTCAGCGTTATTTGGATCTCATCTCTAACGATGAATCCCGTAACACCTTTAAAGTGCGTTCGCAAATTCTGTCCGGTATTCGCCAGTTCATGGTGAACCGCGGCTTTATGGAAGTTGAAACGCCGATGATGCAGGTGATCCCTGGCGGTGCCGCTGCGCGTCCGTTCATCACCCACCATAACGCGCTGGATCTCGACATGTACCTGCGTATCGCGCCGGAACTGTACCTCAAGCGTCTGGTGGTCGGTGGCTTCGAGCGTGTATTCGAAATCAACCGTAACTTCCGTAACGAAGGTATTTCCGTACGTCATAACCCAGAGTTCACCATGATGGAACTCTATATGGCTTACGCGGATTACAAAGATCTGATCGAGCTGACCGAATCGCTGTTCCGTACTCTGGCACAGGATATTCTCGGTAAGACGGAAGTGACCTACGGCGACGTGACGCTGGACTTCGGTAAACCGTTCGAAAAACTGACCATGCGTGAAGCGATCAAGAAATATCGCCCGGAAACCGATATGGCGGCTCTGGACAACTTCGACTCTGCAAAAGCGATTGCTGAATCTATCGGCATCCACGTTGAGAAGAGCTGGGGTCTGGGCCGTATCGTTACCGAGATCTTCGAAGAAGTGGCAGAAGCACATCTGATTCAGCCGACCTTCATTACTGAATATCCGGCAGAAGTTTCTCCGCTGGCGCGTCGTAACGACGTTAACCCGGAAATCACTGACCGCTTTGAATTCTTTATCGGTGGTCGTGAAATCGGTAACGGCTTTAGCGAGCTGAACGATGCAGAAGATCAGGCGCAGCGCTTCCTGGATCAGGTTGCCGCGAAAGATGCGGGCGACGACGAAGCGATGTTCTACGACGAAGATTACGTCACCGCACTGGAACATGGTTTGCCGCCGACAGCAGGTCTGGGTATTGGTATCGACCGTATGGTAATGCTGTTCACCAACAGCCATACCATCCGCGACGTTATTCTGTTCCCGGCAATGCGTCCGGTAAAATAAGCATTACGTTATGCTCACAACCCCGGCAAATGTCGGGGTTATGACTTTTGGCAAATGCAAAATTGCCTGATGCGCTACGCTTATCAGGCCTACATCGCCTCTGCAATATATTGCATTTTCACGACTTTGTAGGCCGGATAAGGCGTTCACGCCGCATCCGGCATAAAACAGCGAGCACATTGTCAGCAATCTGTTACCTCGGCAACCGTCGGAGTTTTTTATTTAATCTGTGTAAATGCAGACAATCGTTTTCTGGCTTCGCGATTTGTCGCCTGCATCACCATCCACGGACTGAACGCCCACGATGTGGCATCAATACCGTGTAATACATCTGCTAAATCACACCATTGATAATCCATCACTTCATCACCGTTGGGCTGTAACGCGCTGGTAATTCGTGCGGCAAAGACTGGACACATTTCATTTTCGACAATGCCATTCGGGTCAGTGGCGCGATAGTGGAAGTCTGGATAAACCGATTCGGGTGACGTTATTTCCACGCCCAGTTCATAGCGGCAACGGCGGATTACCGCCTCTTCATTGCTTTCACCCTGTTGTGGATGACCGCACACCGAGTTAGTCCACACGCCTGGCCACGCTTTTTTGCTTAGTGCGCGGCGGGTAACCAGCAGTTGTCCCTTAGCATTAAATAGCCAGCAGGAGAACGCGAGATGTAATGGGGTGTCTGCCGTGTGTGCGGCATATTTTTCCAGCGTACCCGAGGGGACTCCCTGTGCATTTAGTAAAATGACGTGTTCCGTTTGCATAATTTCTCACATGTAATTCTAATCACTCGTCATTATAGATAACTGAAGAGTCAAATGATTAACCAAGTGAGTGTTTATCGGCATCCGCCCGTTTTGAACGGATGCTGACAGAGAAAGGTCATTTAAAAAAGCAGCATCATATATTTGAAGCGACTTTCAATAGCCATTGCCACGCAGTCAGAAATGACAGGAATGGAGATCATTAAGAGTAATAACAGACTGAATATAGTGCGTATTAATAGGTTCATATCATTCACCATGCTCATTTTTCTTTAGCTTGCGCATCAAAAGCCACATACGCACTGTTCTGACTTTTAAATCTTTATCAGAGACAGATTCCTTCACCAGATCGGCATGATGCTGATAACCATTGAAAAAGACATTCAGCACCACCGCGCTGATAGTCGCCAACATAATGCCGCTATGTAACAACGGTTGCAGTACCGCCGGTAACTTAGAAAAGAAATCATGAGAAAGCGTCGGGGTCATACCCACGCCAAGGCTAATAGCCACGATATACAGGTTGTAGCGGTTGGTGGTGTAGTTACAGCGCGACAGAATGCGGATCCCCGTCGCCAGCACCATACCGAACATTACTAATCCTGCACCGCCTAGTACAAATTGCGGAATGGAAGCTACCAGCACCGCCATTTTGGGCACCATCCCGAACATGATTAATATAATCCCGGAAGAGATACACACCCAGCGACTGTGAACGCGCGTCACGCTGACCAGGCCAACGTTTTGCGAAAAGGAAGTATGCGGGAAGCTGTTAAACGTGCCGCCGATCATTGTCCCTATGCCATCTACGCGTAGCCCGCGAATAATGTCTTGTGAAGAAAGTTTTCTACCGACAATTTCCCCCAAGGCCAGGAACATCCCCATCGACTCAATAAATACGATGATTAACACAGCGGTCATGGTCAGAATGGAAACCGGATCGAAAACTGGCGTACCAAACGACATTGGCGTGACAATTGCGAACCACGAAGCATCATTCAGCCCAGACAGATTCACTTCATTCATCATCCACGACAACAAGAAGCCAAATACAATCCCCAGTAATACGGCGACATTGGACATAAATCCTTTGGCGTAACGGGTGATAAGCAAGATGAAAATTAAGACGGCGAAGGAAATGGTTAAATAAACCGGATTGCCATATTGTGGATTGCCTTTACCGCCAGCAGCCCAGTCAATGCCTACCTGAATAATACTCAGTCCGATAGAGGTAATAACCACACCGGTAACTAACGGTGGGAATAAAGGCATTAAGCGACCAATAAGTGGTGCTAATAGCGTGGTGATAAAACCGGCCGCAATGGTCGCGCCAAAAATCCCCAGTAGACCGATATCCGGGTTCATCCCAATGGCAATCATTGGCGTTACAGCCGCAAAGGTCACCGACATAATCACCGGCAGGCGAATTCCCATAAAGCGACCAATGCCGATACATTGCAATAATGTGACGATACCGCAGCAAAAGAGATCGGAGCTAATCAGCATTGCGATAGCTTCTTTCGAGAGTCCGAGTCTGTCACCAATCATCAGTGGGACGGCGACTGCGCCTGCGTACATAACAAGGACGTGTTGCAGACCGAGTATGATCAGCTTTCCTGGTGATAATATGCGGTCCACCTCATCCGTTGGGCGGTCTTGCCCTGAAGATGAGGGAATTTGAGAATCTATGGCGCTCATCAGTCTTTCTCCTTTCGCTCGCCAGAGTAAAAAGCAACCGTTTACGTTCACTAAAACTCTTTAATGACATGCTCGTGGGATGCCAGTTTTCACAAGGAGGGGACGTTACAAGATGGAAATGCGGGGGCAATCACATAATCGGGATTAAACCGAGAAAATGAGAATAAAAATAGACAATGAAATTATCTTTAATTTTCTCATATTGATATTTCATTAATCATTCTGGCATGTCGCACTCTCGTATTTAATACTTTTTATCCGGATGGCATTTTTTTGAACGGCGATGTTTAAATCTTGAAAACGGCACAGATTGAGGGGCGATAATTTGATATCTCTCACAAAATTATAATTAAAACTGACTCGTTTCCTCATATATGCCCGTTTATTGCATTGCGACATTTGAGAAGACATAACTCATCAAATGAAAGGGATGCAAATGAACAAGTTTATCGCTGCTGATGCTGCGGAATGTATAGGCTGTCATGCCTGTGAAATTGCCTGTGCGGTGGCTCATAATCAAGAAAACTGGCCGCAGAGTCATGGTGATTTTCGACCCCGTATCCACGTTGTTGGGAAAGGTCTGGCTGCAAATCCAGTGGCTTGCCATCATTGCAACAATGCCCCCTGCGTTACGGCTTGCCCGGTAAATGCCCTGACTTTCCAGCCCGATAGCGTGCAACTGGACGAACAAAAATGCATTGGTTGTAAAAGATGCGCAATCGCTTGCCCCTTTGGGGTAATTGAGATGGTCGATGCTATTGCGCAGAAATGTGACCTTTGTAACCAGCGCAATTCCGGCGCGCAAGCCTGTATTGAAGTCTGCCCAACCCAGGCGTTGCGGCTGATGGATGAGAACGGCTTGCAGCAGATGAAAACGCTGCGACAGCGCAGGACGGCGGAGGGAAAAGCATCGGAAAAACCACAATCATCGCGTCGCGAGGCATTGCTCCCTGTCACTCCACGCAAAGGGGCGGATAAAGTTACAGCAAGCGAGCGGAAGACCCACTTTGGCGAAATTTATTGCGGCCTTGATCAAAAACAAGCGGCGTATGAAAGCGACCGTTGTGTCTATTGCGCAGAAAAAGCCAACTGTAACTGGCATTGCCCGCTGCATAACGCTATCCCTGATTACGTCCGCCTGGTGCAGGAAGGGAAGATTATTGAAGCGGCAGAACTCTGCCACCAGACCAGTTCATTACCGGAAATTTGCGGTAGGGTATGTCCGCAGGACCGGCTTTGTGAAGGCGCATGTACTTTAAAAGATCACTCTGGCGCAGTCTCTATCGGTAATCTGGAACGCTATATTACTGATACTGCGCTGGCGATGGGCTGGCGTCCTGATGTCAGCCAGGTTGTTCCCCGCATAGAAAAAGTGGCGGTGATTGGCGCAGGACCCGCGGGACTGGGATGTGCCGACATTCTGGCGAGGGCGGGTGTTCATGTTGATGTCTTTGATCGCCATCCAGAAATTGGCGGTATGCTGACTTTTGGCATTCCTCCGTTCAAGCTCGATAAAATGGTATTAAGCCAGCGGCGGGAGATATTCACCGCAATGGGAATCGACTTTCATCTCAATTGTGAAATTGGCCGTGATATCTCTTTCAACGAATTAACGGCGGAATACGATGCTGTTTTCCTCGGCGTGGGGACTTACGGCATGATGCGTGCAGATCTGCCGCATGAAGATGCGCCGGGCGTCATTCAGGCGCTCCCGTTCCTGACTGCCCATACCCGCCAGCTTATGGGACTGCCGGAGTCTGAAGAGTATCCGCTGACGGATGTTGAAGGTAAACGCGTCGTGGTTTTAGGTGGCGGCGATACGACAATGGATTGTTTGCGCACTTCCATCCGCCTCAATGCTGCCAGCGTGACCTGCGCGTATCGCCGTGATGAAGTCAGTATGCCCGGTTCGCGTAAAGAGGTAGTCAACGCGCGCGAGGAAGGCGTTGAGTTTCAGTTCAATGTTCAGCCGCAATATATTGCTTGTGACGATGATGGGCGTTTAACTGCGGTGGGCCTGATTCGTACCGCAATGGGAGAGCCGGGACCAGATGGGCGCCGTCGTCCACGTCCGGTGGCGGGCTCTGAGTTTGAACTGCCCGCCGATGTTCTGATTATGGCGTTTGGTTTTCAGGCACATGTAATGCCGTGGTTACAGGGGAGTGGAATAAAACTCGATAAATGGGGCCTGATTCAAACCGGTGACGTCGGGTATTTACCTACCCAGACGCATCTGAAAAAAGTCTTTGCTGGTGGTGATGCGGTTCATGGCGCGGATCTGGTTGTCACTGCAATGGCCGCAGGAAGGCAGGCAGCGCGCGATATGTTAACTCTGTTTGATACGAAGGCATCGTGATGAAATCGTTAATTATCGTTAATCCGGCTGACTGTATTGGCTGCCGTACTTGTGAAGTAGCCTGTGTTGTCGCCCATCCGTCAGAGCAGACTTTAAATACCAGCTTCTTTTTGCCTCGCTTAAAGGTGCAGCGTTTGGATCGAATTAGTGCTCCGGTGATGTGTCACCAGTGCGAAAACGCGCCTTGCGTTGGGGCCTGCCCCGTGCAGGCGCTGACGATGGGTGAGCAGGTGGTGCAGGCAAATTCTGCCCGTTGTATCGGCTGCCAGAGTTGCGTCAGCGCGTGTCCGTTTGGGATGATCACAATTCAAATGTGGCCGGGAAATGTGCGGCCAGAAATCGTGAAATGTGACCTTTGTGAACAGCGGGAAGAGGGACCGGCTTGCGTTGCATCTTGCCCGACGCAGGCGTTGCAGTTGTTAACCGAAGGAGAACTCAGGCGAGTCCGCCTGCAGCGTATTGCTGCCAGCGGCAAGAATCCACTCTGACAAAACTCCGCGCTGTATGGCGCGGAGGTTCTTCTAGATAGCCCAGCCACCCGCGTAAAACGCGACCAGGGCGACAGTTATGATGACAGTACCAATATTGAGTTTGTTCCATTCGCGAGCAAAAACACGACCCACTACGAGAGTTACAAAGCCCAGCATAATGCCGGTGACGATATTACAGGTCAGGACGATAAAGACAGCGCAAACCAGGCCCGCCATCGCATCAATAAAGTCATTGAAGTCTAGTTTTGAGACGTTACTTAGCATCAGCAGACCCACGTACATCAGTGCGGGAGCTGTGGCATAACCGGGGATCAGAAACGATAACGGTGATAAAAACAGAATCAACAGGAACAGTAAGCCAACAATAGTCGCTGTCAGACCTGTTTTGCCACCCGCTGCGGTTCCTGCAGCAGATTCGATATAGACCGCCGCAGGCGCAGCACCCACCAGCCCAGAAAATATCGAGCTGACGGAATCGCTGGTCAGGGCTTTACCACCGTTGATTATCTGGTTGTCTTTATCCAGGAGATTCGCCTGACCGGCTACTGCGCGGATGGTGCCGGTGGCATCAAATACGGCGGTCATCACCAGTGCCAGTACACTCGGGAGAACTGTTGGTTGGAGTGCACCCATAATGTCGAGGCTGAAAATTAGCGACTTACCATCTTCTCCAGTCAGGCTCGGCATCGCCACCAGACCGTGGTATTTCACCGCGGGATCAAAGATTAAGCCGATTATCGAGATGGCGATAATTACCAGTAAGATCCCTCCAGGTACGCGGCACTTCTCCAGACCAAAAATTACCGCTAATCCCAGCAAGCTCATCATCACAGGGAAAGAGGTAAATGCCCCGAGCGCTACCGGTAAACCTTCAATCGGGTTTTTGATAACCATACCAACGCCGTTAGCTGCAATCAGCAGCAGGAACAGGCCGATACCGATGCCTGTTCCGTGGGCGATACCCATTGGTAAATTGCGTAAGATCCAGGTTCGTATACCGGTTACGGAGATGGCGGTGAAGATGAGGCCCATCAGGAAGACCGCGCCCAGTGCGACAGGAACGCTAATTTGTTGTCCGAGAACCAGACTGAATGCGGTAAATGCCGTCAAGGAGATGGCGCAGCCGATCGCCATTGGCAAATTGGCCCACAATCCCATCAGCAAGGAACCGAAGCCCGCAACCAGACAGGTGGCGACAAACACCGCGGCGGGAGGAAAGCCTGCTTTACCCAGCATTCCCGGTACGACAATAACGGAGTAAACCATCGCCAGAAATGTGGTTAAGCCTGCCAGAACTTCCTGGCGAACGGTACTGCCACGAGCGGTAATCTTAAAATAGCTATCCAGCGCGCCCTGTGGCTTTGGTGCGTCCGGTGTTTGTAGGATGTCTCCAGACATAATGATGTCCTCACGAGGATGTTTAAGGTTTTATTATTAGTTGCGTTCGTACACCAGACGACCATCAACGTAGGTGCGGTAGATCGAACGGTCATCGCCCAACGTCATCATCACGAACAATTTGTCGACTAAAGAAACAGAGTTGTCATAGCGCAGCTGCTGTAGCGGCGTGGCGGTGGGTTCCATCACCACGAAATCAGCCTCTTTGCCAGGTAAAAAGTTGCCAATCAAATCGTCAAGGCCCAGAGATTTCGCTCCGCCGAGCGTGGCCAGGTAAAACGCTTCATATGCCGAGAGGCGATAGCCTTGTAATTGCAACACTTTGTAGGCTTCGTTCAGCGTTTGCAGCATGTTGAAAGTTGTTCCGGCACCGATATCCGTTCCCATGCCCACTTTGACTTTCTTCTGCCATGCTTTTTTCAAGTTGAATAAGCCGCTGCCGAGGTAAAGGTTGGAGGTTGGGCAGAAAGCGATGCTGGATTTGGTTTCGCTGAGACGATCCCACTCTTTTTCTTCGAGATGGACGCAGTGAGCAAAGACGCAGTTTTTCCCTGTCAGCCCGTACTGATGGTAAACATCCAGATAACCATCATGTTCAGGATAGAGTGATTTCACCCAGGCAATTTCATCTTTGTTTTCACAGAGATGGGTATGTACCCACGTGTCTGGATACTCTTCTTTCAGGCGTTGTGCCATCGCCATCTGTTCAGGTGAAGATGTTGGTGCGAAGCGTGGCGTAATGGCATATAACAGACGACCATTTTTGTGCCAGCGTTCGATCAATTCTTTGCTTTGGTGATAGCTGCTTTCGGCAGTATCGAGCAGATAATCCGGTGCGTTGCGGTCCATCATCACCTTACCGGCAATCATGCGCATATTGATATGACTGGCGGCTTCAAACAGCGCATCAACGGATTGCGGATGGACGGTACCAAACACCAGCGCCGTGGTGGTTCCGTTACGTAAAAGCTGCTTGATGAAGAACGCCGACATTTCGCGGGCGTACTCTAAATCCTCATAACGGCGCTCAGTAGGGAAGGTGTGTTTATTCAGCCATTCCAGTAACTGCTCGCCATAGGCACCGACCATTTCACTCTGCGGATAATGGATATGCGTATCGACAAAGCCCGGTACAATCAGTTTGCCACGATAATCACGGACGCGAATGGTGTCCGGGATTTGATGCTTGCCCTGTTCCCATTCACCAAACCATTCCACTTTCCCCTGTTTAATGAGTAATAAACCATCCTCAATAAATCGCAGCGCAGAAGCGATCTCTTCTGGATTATCGACCGTACGGATGACATCAATAAAACTGCCTCGTACTGCTTTTAACGTGTGTTCCCCTGACATCATTGACTCCTTTACTGTTAATCCATTTCTTCCACTGAGGTAATACCCAGCAGAACGTTTTCCTGTCGGTAGCCACCAGGGAGGATAATATTTAATAAAATCGCAGTTAGGCCTCCGGCACAAATAGGATTTTCAACTAATACATATATTGAGGCGGGTAATATTTTAAAAATTTCGGGGTCATAAGAAACACCAAGTCCTAAACCTAAAGAAGTGGCGACAATAAGTGTTTCACGGCGCTTTAATCCGTTGGTAATAATGATGCGGATACCCGCAATGGCAATCATGGAAAACATCAACGTCATTGCACCACCCAGAACTGCCGAGGGAATAGTGGTGAAGAAGCCACCGATCACCGGAAATAATCCGAGGATAACCAGCATTACCGCGATGGTTCGCCCGACATAACGTGAGGCGACACCGGTCATCTGAATAACACCGTTATTTTGTGCAAACGTGGTTAATGGTAGTGAACCGACGGCGGAGGCGATAACCGAAACCAGACCATCTGCCAGCACGCCGCCTTTCAGGCGTGACTGATATTCTTCTCCCTGGATAGGGCGGCGGGAAACCATTGCTGTGGCGGTGATATCCCCTACTGCTTCCAGTACACTAAGCAGATAAATGGTGCCGACCACCAGGAACTGATGGAGGTTGAAATTAAATCCGTATTTGAAAGGATGGGGAATAGTAATGAGGGGGAGATTGCGTAAACTGCTGAAGTCCACCATGCCAAGGCATAATGAAACCGCATAACCCACGCACAAACCAATGGCGATTCCGCCCATACGTAGTAGCGGACTGCGACAACAGTTAAAGCCAATAACCACAATCAGCACCAGTAAACCAACGCCAAGGTGCTCGTAGTTGCCGAACGTGCCACTGCTCTTGGCGGCAAAACCACCGCCAAAATCAATAATGCCAACTTTAATCAGGCTTAAGCCGATCATCAGTACAACAATACCACTGACAGTGGGAGTAATTACTCTGCGTAAATAAGGAAGAATAAAAGAGGCTCCGACCACCAGAAAGGCGCCAACGAAGGAGACGCCGAGGAGTGACGACATGATTAACTCTTCATGAAAACCGTCGCTTTTCATGCTGCTACCCAGCGCAATCATGACTGTCACAAATGAAAAATTGACTGACTGAATAGAGAGTAAACCTGAACCTATAATTCCATAGCGATTTACCTGCAACCAGGTACCGATACCAGAAGCGATCATCGCCATAGAAACCAGGTAGGCAGTGGTTTCTGCGGAAAGTTGTAAGGCCGCCCCCACAATCAGCGCGGGTGTTACCATTGGGACGAAAATTGCCAATAGATGAGTAATGGCACCAACGATAGCCTGATGAAAAGGAGGGCGATCCTCCAGTTCAAATATAAGGTCAGAACCTGCATGGTTCATATCAGACATCCCTTCACTCCTTTATAAAGTAAATTTGATCATCTGAATCAGTAAAATAAATTCCCACGAATTTGGGGCGCAGGACGCCTTGAGAACGGCTTATCTCATTTTCGCAGTTACTAATTAGTTATCTTTAATACAAGGGAAACTGGCCGCCGAAGCGGCCATTTATTATTTATATTTTTTTCAGTGCGGTGAGTATTTTCTCCGGTGTGAAATGCCATTCGCGTAACCAAATGCCGCAAGCATCGTGAATTGCGGTAGCAATTGCCGGTGCTGCACCGTTCACGCCGATCTCCGATATCGATTTCGCCCCGAATGGGCCGACTTTATCGTCGCTCGGTACCAGCACGGCACGGAAATCACGCGGAATGTCACCAATTTTCGGTGCGCCGTAACTGCGTAAATCACGCGTTAACGGGTGTCCTTTGGCGTCATAAATGATTTCTTCGCTCATACTGTGGCCGATAGCACGCAGGGTGGCACCGTAGATTTGTCCCAACGCTAACTCTGGATTGACCGGTGTACCGCAGTCCAGCAAGGCGTAGAATTTATCCAGGCGGATTTCACCGGTACGTGTATTGACGGCCACTTCAGCGAAGTTTGCCCCATACGGGAAGGCGAAATCAGGCGTGATGTAACTGGCTGTTCCCACCAGTGAACCAAAGCCAGTACCGGTTTCGCCTTTATGGGCAATATCCCCGAAACTGACTTCACCTTTCTTGCCGCGCACAACGCCCGGCGTTGCCAGTTGAACATCTTCCAATGGCTCCCCCAACATTTGCGCGCCGTGGAAAAGGATTTTCTCGCGTAAATTTTCCGCTGCCATACGTGCGGCGTTGCCTGAGAAGCAAGTGCCGGACGAGGCATACGCGCCTTTATCAAACAACGCATGATCGGTATCACCGGAGATAACATGCACGTCCTGCGGTGGACAATGCAGCACTTCGGCCGCCAGTTTAGTTACTACAGTATCCAGACCCGTACCGATGTCAGCACCACCAGAATGGACGATAAATGTACCGTCTGATTCCAGTTTGATCATGCAGTTAGCCTGATCGATATCAGGGATGCCTGATTTCTGCATAATAATGGCGACGCCACGACCCACGCACCAGTCACCTTCCTGCGCTTTAGGTGAAGACCATTGGATCATCTCACGCCCCTGACGCAGGATCTCTTCCAGTGCGCAGCTGGCAGCAGAAGGAACGGAGGTCGGCGCTTTACCTTCGCCAATTGCGCCGAGAATCTTCAGCTCTTGCCCTTCGTGTACCCGGTTACGTTCGATAATTTCCAGCTGGTCGATCTGCAACTGTTCAGCCAGTTCTGCTAATGCCATAGTGATAGCGAAGTTACCTTTCGGTGCGCCATAACCCTGATAAGCACCATTTGGGCAGATGTTGCTGTAGTAGGTGGTGACCTGGAAATCGACGTTATCGCACGGATATAACGGCAGCGACAGCGCCGGTCCGTTACACGGTACGGTGAGTGAGTGGTTGCCGTAAGGACCTGTGTTGGCGCGGAAATCCATCTTCACTGCCGTCAGGCGACCATCTTTTTTGGCCCCCAGTTTGACGGTAACTTTCGCGACGTGACGAGAGGTGTTAGCAATAAACTCTTCTTCGCGGGTGTAGCGGAACAGTACCGGACGTCCGGTCACGCAGGTTGCCCAGGCGCACACTTCTTCCAGCAGGATGTCTTGCTTAGAACCAAAACCGCCACCTACGCGTTCTTTAATGACATGAACTTTATGTTGTTTCATGCCTACAAGGCGCGCAACCTGGCGGCGTAAGTGCCACGGTACTTGGGTGGAGGCATGAATAACCAGCCGATCGCCATCCATTCGGGTAAAGCAGATATGTGTTTCAGTCGGGCACTGCTGCGCCTGAGTTGAGTTATAGGTCCGCTCAATGATCACATCGGCGTCGGCAAAGCCTTTGTCCATATCACCAATATGACCATGAATACTGGCGGCGATATTTTTGCGAGGGCGAGAACCGATAGGGAAGTTGATGATCATATGCTCGCCGCGCTGGGCTGCATGGCTGTTATCGTCTTCCAGAGTATCTGGCGCACCAGCAACATACACCACCGGTTCATCGTGTACGACAGGCGCATCTTCCGCCATTGCCTCGTCAATCGACATTACTGGCTTAAGCACCTCATATTCAACGTCGATGAGCTTCAGTGCTTCGAGCGCAATTTCTTCACTTTCAGCGACGACCGCAGCCACGCGATCGCCGACGTGACGCATTTTCTTGCCGAACATACGGCGGTCAAGCGGTGACGGTTCCGGTGCGCTCTGACCACCAGGTGTGTAGTAGATATCCGGGCAATTCAGGTGAGTAATAACGTGAACAACGCCCGGTAAAGCCTCGGCTTTACTGACATCCAGATGAGTAATCAGTGCGTGAGCGTGTGGGCTACGTAACATTTTAATGACGCAGGCGTCAGCGGTTACGCGGTCTTCAACATAGCAGGGTTTCGCCTGCACCATTTTGGCAGCGTCGGTTTTCGGGTAATGTTTACCAATAACTTCAAGGTCATCGCGGAAAGTTGGGGCGATATCAATCGTAGCCTGTGGGTTATTTTTACGTGCAACCGCCAGTTCAATGACCTGGTAGTATTGCTGCCAGCCAGCATCGCGGCTGAACAGACCAGAAAGCGCGTCGTCGATCTCTTCGCGGGTTGGTGTGGCGATGCGATCGAGAAGATCGGTGATAATCAGAGCCGCAGCCGGATCGTTATAACCGGACTGCACCACGCCGACATCAACCATTGCCTGTTGAACCAGACTTAATTCATTCCATTTGCCTAAGGATTCAGTGGTGAGAATGTCTGCGTTTTCTAACTGTGCTGCTATCAACAGGGAGGCGTTAAGGATATTACCGTTAAAAAGAATCGCGTCAGAACCGGCAAAACCGAAGCCATCATCACTGTTGCGCACAGAGTGCATACCCATGCCAAACAACAGCTTTTGCACATTCTCACCAGGATTGGCCTTTAGCTCCTGGGGCGCACCATTTAAAGTAAAGTGGATATTCATACGGCTTCCTCCCCAGCCTGTTGGCAGTCGGCATACAGGTCGGCTACCAGAACTCCCGTGATATAGCGTTTATAGGCTACGCTGCCCCGCAAATCTTCCTGCGGGAAAATGGCGTTGGCGACAGCCTGTTCAAGTGCATAGCCTTCCAGATTTTGTTTTTCGACATCGTGCAGACGCAGTGCTTTACTGGTGACGCCATCCAGCGCAATTCGCATACCGTCGTGGTCGGTTAACGCTACGGCTGCCGTCACTACCGTTAATCCAGCCTGGGAACGGCTAATTTTGCGAGTCGCACAGGTGCGGTACGGATCTTTAATGATGATTTCGGTTAGCAGGCGATCGCATGGGCAGGCCAGGTACTCTTCGATGGACAGTGTTTCACCATTGCCAAAAACCAGTTCAGCATCCAGAGCCAGCAGAACGGGAAGCAACACTGATTCTTCCTGCTGGGCGGCGATTTCGCCACCAATAGTCGACTGATTACGAACATGGCGAGAGTAAACAAAACCGAGTGCTTCGCGCAGTGCCGCAGGAATAAAGCGCGCATCACGCAGTGGCTGTAAGCGAGACATTGCACCAATACGCAGTGCGCCGTTATCCCAGTCAACCCAGTCCAGTTCCAGATCCTGTAAGGAAATGGCAATCTTTTTATCGGTGCGGGTTGGCGTGGCGTTAAGTTTGCTGCCGCCGGCAAACCAGACGGCTTCATCCTGGTAGCGGCGCTTCAGTTCCAGCGCCTGTTCGACAGAGTCGGGCCTGAAAAATTGTTCAATCATCTTCTTTCCTTATTTAACCCTCTTCCCGGAAGGAAGAGGGTTTTTGTCATTTATGCCAATGCATCCATACGACGCCACATACTGGCAGCGGCTTTTCTGGCTTGCGCATAAATGGAATCGCAATCGAAGTTAAACTGACGATCTTCATAGACCATCACGCCGTTGACCATCACGCTGTGAACGCTGCCTGACCCCATACCAAAGGCGATATGTCCGGCAATATTTTCTGCCAGCAGCGGCGTCGGCGAGTTGTAATCGCAAATGGTTAAATCTGCTTTATAACCGGCTTCCAGGAGGCCAAATTTCGCGCCAAAGTTGCGGCTTATCAGTTCGTTGCCGTTAGTCAGGGCTTTGGCAAAACTGTCAGGCCATAGCGGACCACCCGCATCGCGATGTTTAAAGAAGGCAAATTTCATCTCTTCAAACATGTCTGAACCAATGCCGTCGGTTCCCAACGCCAGATTGCGGATGTCGCTAAGGTGATGGTTGTAGCCGACGTGGTTGTTCATGTTGGAACGGGCGTTATGCACCAGGAATGCATCGCGCTGATTGAGCAGAGCAATATCTTCTTTCGACAAATAAAGTCCGTGAGCAACCAGCGTTTTGCTGTCGATGAGATCGTATTCTTCCAGCCGTACCAGCAGGTCTTTGCCGTACCAGTGGTGACTGTGAGAAACGTCGTAAAGGTCTTCAGCGGCGTGAATATGCAAACCACGGCCTGTGGCTTTCACGGCTTCACGCAGCATTTCCAGACCGGCATCCGGCACGGTAAATGGCGCGTGAGCACCGATATGAGCTTCCACCAGATACGGCTCGGTTGCCGCTTTCTTCGCCTCATCAATCTGACGGGCGAAGCGGATATTTTCCTCTACCCCTTCCTGCAGCTCTTTGATGCCGTTGTTACGGTCGGTAGTTTCAAAACAGGTCATCGCGCGCAGGCCAACTTTTAAAAATGCGTTGCGCAATGTGGAGAGCGACCCGCCGATATACGCCGGAGAGGCATGGTGATCGATAACCGATGTACATCCGCTCTTAATCGCTTCCAGGGAACAAATCAGTCCGCTGTAGTAGAGAGATTCTTCATCAAGGGCGCGATCGAGCCGCCACCACAGGTTTTTCAGCGTCGAGATGAAGTCCGGGCAGGGGGCGATGTTTGCCATAATTCCGCGGGAAAGCCCCGAGTAAAAATGGTTGTGCGAGCAGACAATCCCCGGCATTACAATCCGACCATGCATCTCTTTGTAGCTGGCTTCAGGGTAGCGGCGTGTCAGGGCGTTGCCGATAGCGATAATCACATCATTTTCGATGGCGATATCGACGCCTTCCTGCACTTTCGCCGGGTGTAGCTGTACTGCGGTGACATTCTTCAGAATCAACATGATTACACCTCCACGCGGCCCAGCAGATAATGATGATGCTGGTGGACATGGCTAATGATGCGGCACATATCGTTCAGCTCTGGCGGTACGTTGTTGAACTGACCTTCGCTGTCGATGTTTAACACCCAGCTTTGGTTATTCAGACGCACGCGTACTCGGCAATCTTCCACCAGGAAGCCTGGGTTGCTGCTGTTATCAAAGTCTTGCGACAGGCTAAAGACGGTGATTTTGTCTTTGTACGGTTTACCGTTCCACGGACAGAACTGGGCGCAGTTGCCGCATTCGTTGCAGTAGGCGTCCAGGTGCAGTGTCTGGAAACGGTTCTGGAATCCAGGGACCGCAATTGACACGTTGGCGCGGTTCGGGCAGACATCCACACACTTGCTGCAAACGTAGTTACATTCAAGACAACGGGCGGCTTCCTGAGCGACAAACGCGTCACGATCATCGCTGTCGACCTGGGTGACAGAGATATCGCCTTTACGTTGGTAGATTTCCGCTGGGTTGACGTTGTTCCAGTATTTATCGCTCTGGTGAGAACGGATATTTTCCCGGCTAAGAATGGCATCGGTCGCCCGACGCGCGGTGCCGACAGCCGCGACAATGGAGGAAGGTCCGCGCTGTACGTCACCGATCATAAAGACATTAGTCAGGCGGGTTTCACCGTTATGGTCGACGTCTGGCCAGCCGTTGTTGTCCAGCGGCACGCCCATCGCATTCAGGGCTTCAGTATCCTGTTGTTCGCCAATGGCGGTAATCAAACTGTCTACGTGCAGTGTTACTGTTTCGTTGGTTTCTACCGGGCGGCGGCGACCTTTCTCATCAGGTTCGCCAAGTGACATGACGCGCAACGTTAAGGTGCCATCAGCATCGAAACGTTCAGGATTGTTCAGGAAACGGAACTCCACGCCATCGTGCAGTGCTTCTTCATACTCTTCGCGCCATGCTGGCATCTCTTGCAGTGAACGACGGTAAACGACGGTTGCTTTTTCAACGCCAGGCACGCGTAATGCCGCACGGGCGCAGTCCATTGCGGTGTTACCCGCCCCGACAACCACCACATGTTTGCCAAGCTTGAGCGCAGTACCCTTGTTGTACTCGCGCAGGAAGGGGAGAGATTTCCAGACATTCTGGTTGTCGCCCGCCAGTTTCACACCGCTATTTTTATCAGTACCTGTGGCAATCAGAACGTAGTGGAAGCCCTGATTTTTTAACTGTTCGACGGTCAGGTCCGGCGAGCAACCGTACTCAAATTTCACGCCGTGATCGGCAACAAAATCGATATCGTGCTGAATTAACTCAGCCGGGATACGGAACTGAGGAATAATATTTTTCACCACGCCGCCCGCGTTAGCTTCGCGTTCAAACAGCGTGACCGGATGGCCTGCTCTGGCAAGGAAGTAACCTGCAGCCAGACCCGCCGGACCGGCGCCAATTACAGCAACCGGATGACGAGAACCAGAACCGGCTGGTTTGTGCCAGCGTTGCTTATATTCATCCCAGCCTTTTTCCAGGGCGACTTTTTTCAGTTCGCGGATATTCAACGCACTGTCGTAATCCAGACGAGTACAGTTGTACTGGCACTGGTGATCGCAAATATGGCCGGTAATCGCGGGCAGGGCGTTGCGTTGGTAGATAAGTTCCAGCGCGTCGGCATAGCGATGTTCGCCCAGCAGGCGAATATATTCCGGAATATCCTGTTTGATGGCACAAGCAGTAACACAGGGGGCAACGTAGCAGTCGGTCAGTGGCAGGTCTTCTGCTACTTCAATACGCTCTTCTGGCTTCCAGTGTTTCTGGGTGTATTCCATAGTTAGCGCATCTGCTGCCAGCCTGTTTAGCCGTTCGACGTCAACACGGTTAAGCTCCCAGGCGTCTGACCCTTCCAGTTCGCGCATGCAAGCGCTTAAGCGCAGATAGCCACCAGGTTTCAGCAGGTCAGTTGCCATGGTTATCGGGCGAATACCGGTATCGAAAATATCGCGGATAGTTAACTGGCTGGCGCCACCGGAATAAGAGATAGGCAGTTTGCCGTCAAAGGCGCGGGAAAGAACTGCAGCGACATTGATGGAGAGCGGGAACAGCGCACGCCCGGACATATACATCTCTTCGCCAGGCAGTGCGCCTTTATTGTTGATGGTGCCGAGGGTGTTAGTCAGTTTGACGCCAAAGCCGAGCGATTTTTCTTTCGCCAGCGCCATCAGGCGTTCCAGCATTTCCAGCGCCTGGGTTAGCTTGAGATCGTGATCAAATGACTCTTCTTTTAAGCCAATGTAATCGAAACCACAGCTATCGAGAATCTCGCGCACTCGCGCGTAACCCAATAAAGTCGGGTTGAGTTTCACGAAGGTATTGAGCTCTTTTTCTTCCAGCATGTAACGGCAAATGGCTTCGATTTCATGTGGAGGGCAGCCGTGCATCGTGGAGAGGGTAACTCCTTGTACCATGCTGGTGGGGATACGTGCCGATAAGGCCAGCAAGCTTTCACGTTTTTCCTGCAAACCGTGGCGGGCTAAAAATGCGTCATCCTGGAGTAGTTTATGAAGCGTATCGCGGTATTGTGCAAACTTCGGATGTGCAGACGCGTCCATCATATTATCGATGAACTGCTGCATGGGTGGTTGTTTAATGCCTTCGAGGTTGTAACCGACGCTCATATTAAAGATGAATGATTTACCGGACTCGGACGGCTGGAACATAGCTTCGAGAAGATGCAGGGCGAACCAGGCTTTGAGGTATTCATCCCACGCTTTAAGCAGGGTAAATTCGGTGGACCATTCGGTGTTAAAACACTCGTCTTCGGCGTCGATACAGGGCTTTTCCAGCTCCAGACGATCGAGGATTTGTACTGTTTTAAGTTCGATGAAGCGTCCGCCAGTCAGCCAGGAAGTGACGATGTTTTGTGCGAGTTGCGTGTGCGGACCTGCGGCGGGGCCGACTGGTGTCGCACAGGTTTCACCGAAAACACCGACAGATTTACCTTTTGCGGGTGAGTAAAACTGTTGCTCGGGAATACCAAAGATTGAGCGTTGTTGTTGGTATTCATCAAATATGCGCGTCAAAAGTTCCTCAAACGGAATGGGACGCATAATATCCCCCATAACCCTCTCCTTAGCTTACACAGATATCATTGAGTGACCGGTATTGAGAAATCCGGTGGTTTAGGGGGATAGAGCAACAATCACACCACTCTTGCCATGTTCGCCAGGAAATATAAAAAAATGTGAAGCGCCTCGAAACTTAAGGGACTTTTGTGAATGATCTCACAGGTGTCAAATGAGAATTAAAATCACTCCTGGGTATTATTGTTGTCAGGAGTTTTATCACTTTTTCTCATTTCTCAAAATCAGTGATTCTGTATCATTATGATAAAGACGTACTGAGTGGATTTAATATTTGAACGCAATCGTTTAACTGGCTTTTCTAAATTTTAGTATGCTTTTTTTGCGCATTAATAAAGTCATTTGGAGTATCTATATCTAAAATTATTTCTTCATTTTCCATTTCGACGAAATAATGTTCGCCCATGAGTAATGCCTGGCGCATATGGGTAACATTGGGTTGTTTGACCGCCTGCATCAGGCAGGATTTTGACACTAAAATCGGATGGCCAGGTGTACCATTATGGAGCGGGAGTATGGCTCCGTTGTTTCGTAACTTCCAGATTTTTAGGAAAATATCTCTATTGATGGTTGGCATATCACCATGAGTGAGAAAACAATGTTCTGTTTGTACCGCTGGCGCTGCGGCCTTTACCGAAGTCAGTAACCCCTGCGCATAATCTGGATTGTAGATAATAGTAATGTTGCTATGGCTTGCGTAGCGATTATGCAGTTCATTACCGCGATAACCAGTGACTAAAATAATTCGGCTACAAAACTGCAACGCATTTTTGATACTCGCGTCAAGAATTGTTCCCTGTTGCCAGGGTAACATCATTTTCCATTGCCCCATTCTTGATGATAATCCGGCCGCGGTAATTATACAGTCGATGGCTGACATAGTGGTTCCATTATTATATGGGCTAATAACGCCTGGAAATGTGTTACTCCCTGATTAATGCGTACTTACCCCAGAGAGGTCCATGAAGACTCGTGAAAAGTATAATTGACCCATCGGCGTTATTCATTGATTTAGGCGCGCAGAAACACCCCACTGTGATTTCTGTTGTTGGCGCCGGGGGGAAAACCAGTCTGCTTTTTTGGCTGGCGCAGTTATTTCAGTCCATCGGTAGGCGCGTGTTGATCACTACGACCACACATATGTTTATGCCAGATTCACACTGGCCCGTGGTTTTCTGCCGTGATCCCGCCATGCTTCCTCATGCGTCTCTTACATCCCCCATTTCATTTTGTTTTCACCGCTGGAAAGCGAACCAGGGAAAAGTGCAGGGATTTACGCCAGAAGCGATCGATGCACTGGTGCAACGACCAGAGTGTGACGTAATTCTCATTGAGGCAGATGGCTCACGTGGAATGCCGTTAAAAGCGCCGGATGAGCACGAACCTTGCATACCGAAAAGCAGTTGCTGCGTGATTGCTGTGATGGGCGGGCATGTTTTGGGCGCGAAAGTTGGTGCGGAAAATGTCCATCGCTGGTCGCAGTTTGCCGATATTACTGGGCTGACGTCAGGGACGACCTTGCAACTGAGCGATCTCATTGCGCTGGTTCGTCACCCGCAGGGCGCGTTTAAAAACGTACCGCAAGGCTGTCGGCGAATCTGGTTCATTAACCGTTTTTCTCAATGTGAGAATGCGATTGCGCAAAGCGAGCTACTTCAGCCGCTGCAACAACATGACGTAGAGGCAATCTGGCTGGGCGATATACAAGAACATCCTGCAATCGCGCGCAGATTTGTGAATTAGCGGCCCGGATATTCCGGGTTACTGAAAGGATATCCATTGAGGTTGGTATGAATATTTTCACAGAGGCTGCAAAACTCGAAGAGCAAAATTGTCCGTTTGCGATGGCGCAAATTGTAGATAGCCGAGGCTCTACTCCCCGCCATTCTGCACAAATGTTAGTGCGCGCCGATGGTTCTATCGTCGGTACAATTGGTGGCGGAATGGTTGAGCGTAAGGTGATTGAAGAGTCACTACAGGCATTGCAGGAACGTAAGCCGCGATTATTCCATGGTCGCATGGCGCGTAACGGCGCGGATGCCGTCGGGTCAGATTGCGGAGGCGCAATGTCAGTGTTTATCAGCGTACATGGTATGCGACCCCGGCTGGTGTTGATCGGCGCGGGGCATGTTAACCGGGCGATAGCCCAAAGCGCAGCACTGCTGGGGTTTGATATTGCTGTTGCCGATATTTATCGCGAAAGCCTGAATCCTGAACTTTTCCCGCCATCAACTGCGCTTGTTCATGCCGATTCGTTTGGTGCAGCAGTGGAAGCACTGGAGATTCGCCCTGATAATTTTGTCCTGATTGCCACGAATAATCAGGATCGTGAAGCCCTCGATAAACTCATTGAACAGCCCATTGCATGGCTGGGTTTACTGGCCAGTCGCCGCAAGGTTCAGCTTTTCTTGCGTCAATTGCGTGAGAAAGGCGTGGCTGAAGAACATATTGCCCGTTTACATGCGCCCGTTGGTTACAACATAGGTGCGGAAACGCCGCAGGAGATCGCTATCAGCGTTCTGGCAGAAATATTACAGGTGAAAAATAACGCGCCGGGTGGGCTGATGATGAAACCTTCTCATCCTTCCGGACACCAGCTGGTGGTGATTCGCGGTGCGGGGGATATCGCCAGTGGTGTGGCGCTACGTCTGTATCATGCGGGTTTTAAAGTGATCATGCTGGAAGTGGAAAAACCGACGGTGATTCGTTGTACCGTGGCGTTTGCCCAGGCCGTGTTCGATGACGAAATGACGGTTGAAGGCGTCACCGCCCGACTGGCAACCAGCTCTGCAGAGGCGATGAAACTGACTGAGCGCGGATTTATTCCCGTGATGGTAGACCCCGACTGTTTACTGCTTGATGAGCTGAAACCACTTTGTGTGGTGGACGCTATTCTGGCGAAACAGAATTTAGGTACGCGTATGGATATGGCTCCGGTGACAATTGCGCTTGGGCCGGGTTTTACCGCAGGAAAAGATTGCCATGCAGTGATTGAAACAAATCGTGGGCATTGGTTGGGACAGGTTATTTACTCAGGTTGCGCACAGGAGAACACTGGCGTTCCTGGCAATATTATGGGGCATACCACCCGGCGAGTTATTCGCGCTCCGGCGGCAGGTATCATGCGTTCCAACGTGAAGTTAGGCGATCTGGTGCAAGAGGGCGATGTTATTGCCTGGATTGGCGAGCATGAAATAAAAGCGCCGTTGGCGGGAATGGTGCGTGGTTTACTTAACGACGGGCTGGCGGTGGTCGGTGGCTTTAAAATCGGTGATATCGATCCTCGTGGTGAAACGGCTGATTTCACCAGCGTTTCTGACAAAGCCCGAGCGATTGGTGGTGGCGTACTTGAGGCGTTAATGATGTTGATGCATCAGGGCGTTAAAGCGACGAAAGAAGTGCTGGAAGTAGCTTAAATGAAAATGGCCGGATGGTATTACCGCCCGGCCTTGAGACTGATGATAAACGCTAAATTGCCTGATGCGCTGCGCTTATCAGGCCTACAAGTGCTTTGCAATTAATTGAATATTAGATGTTTTATAGACTGAGTAAGGCGTTCACGCCGCATCCGGCATCAATAACGCGCACTTTGTTAACAATCTTTGGCCGAATAGCATCGCCACCCGGCCAATAAATTACTGAGAAATCACCGTTCCGGTTTTGCCTTCAATCCCTTCTTTCGCTTTGCTCAACACGGTAATCAGTGCTTCGCGACCTGCGCGAGAGCGGGCAAATGATGCGGCGGCTTCCACTTTCGGCAGCATAGAACCTTTTGCAAAATGCCCTTCTTCGATAAAGCGTTCTGCATCGGCCAATGACAGGCGATCGAGCCACTGCTCATTCTCTTTACCGAAGTTAATCGCCACTTTTTCTACCGCAGTCAGAATGATCAGCATATCGGCATCGATCATTTCTGCTAAACGGGCGCTGGCCCAGTCTTTATCGATAACCGCACTGGCGCCGCGCAGATGGTTACCTTCTCGAATCACAGGAATACCGCCACCGCCAACGGTGATCACAACCTGTCCTGCATCTACCAGCGCTTTAACTGTCTCTTTTTCAACAATATCTACCGGCTTAGGCGAAGCAACGACACGACGATAGCCGCGACCCGCATCTTCTTTCAGGGTATAGCCCTGTTTTGTCAGTTGCTCTGCTTCCTGCTCGGTAAAGAACGAACCGATCGGTTTGGTTGGGTTGAGGAAGGCCGGATCGTTAGCGTCGACTTCGACCTGGGTAACCAGCGTTGCAACGGGTTTATTAATGCCACGAGAAAGCAGTTCTTCTCTTAAGGCGTTTTGCAGATCGTAACCAATATATCCCTGACTCAACGCAACACAGACAGACATTGGCAGCATCGGTGAATGCGCTTCAGTTTTTGCAGCGGCTTCGAATGCCTGGTTAATCATGCCTACCTGCGGTCCATTACCATGAGTGACGATAACTTCATGTCCCTGGGCAATTAAATCAACAATTGCCTGAGACGTAATTTTTACCGCTTTCATTTGTCCGGCCAGATCGTCGCCCAGCGCATTCCCGCCGAGGGCGAGAACAATTTTCTTACTCATTTTTCCTCACTCATCATTCTTGATTGTGTATAGATCCCTGGCAGTGGTTAGAGCACGGGAGGGACAAACGGTTTGCGTCGCAGGAAACGTCCTCGTCCGGCTTTGCCTGTAAAGGTGCCGTCACAGAAAATCGTTTCACCACGGGATAAGGTTCTGACAATCGCGCCCTGACAGGTAAAGCCCTCCCAGGGAGAGTAGTCGGCGTTGTCGTGGAGATGGCGATGCTGAATTTGTTGGCTCTGGCGTGGGTCGATAATCACTACGTCGCCATCGGAACCGGGTGCTAATAATCCTTTTTGTGGCCACAGGCCAAACAGCCTTGCGGGCATCGCACTGGTTAATTCAACAAAACGCTCCGGTGTGATACGTCCCGTCATTACGCCACTGGAGAACAGCAACTGCATGCGATTTTCCACACCGGGCAAGCCATTTGGGCAGCGGCTGAAATCGCCTTTAGAAATTTGCTGGCGCTGGGCCATCGAGAAGGTGCAGTGATCGGTCGCCACCACGTCAATCGCACCATCGCTGATGCCACACCACAGCTTGTCCTGCTCGCGAGCGTTGCGCAGCGGTGGGCTAAGAATGAACTTCATGCCATCTTCTGTATCGTAACTGCGTTCGTCCAGCAGGAGATATTGCGGGCAGGTTTCAACCCAGACTGGCTGGTGATTCGCGCGAGCAAGGCGCAGATAATCCAGACCTAAGCCGTTAGACAAGTGCACGATATAGAGCGGGGCGTTACCGGCAATTTGTGCCAGGTTAATCATTCTGGCGATGGCTTCGGCTTCGCATTCCAGAGGTCGGCTCAAGGCGTGGTAGCGCGGCGCGGTTAACCCAGCTGCGATAAACTCTGCTCGCTTACTGGCGATTGCGGCGTCATTTTCTGGGTGTACAGTGGTCAGCGCGCCGGATTCATGCAGGCGGCGTAATGCCTGTAGGACTTCATCATCGTTGAGTTTGTATTGATAGGTTAAATAGAGTTTAAAACTGCTCAGCCCTTCTTCGACCATCATCGGAATTTCGTCGAGGATGGCGTGATTAATATGCTGGATAACACCGTGGAAGCTGTAGTCGATGACCGCTTTATGGGCGGCATAACCACGATAAACTTCCAGTTGATGGCGTAATCGGCAGCCATTCGGGCCAAATCCCATATGATCAATAATGGTTGTTGTACCGCCACACGCGGCTGCGCGGGTACCGGTAAAAAAATCATCACAACTGCGCGCGATGCCGACATCAATATTGAAATGTGTATGGACATCTACGCCGCCAGGGAAAACGTAACAGCCAGTGGCATCAATTTCTTCACAGGGGAGTTGCGGCGAAATATCTTTGCCTAACTGGCGGACAATACCGCTTTCAATCAGCAAGTCCTGTTTGGCTTGTCCATCTGCGTTAACGACAGTGCCGTTTTTGATCAATACGCGCATAGCAAACTCCAAAAAACCCTCCGGCGAACCGGAGGGAAATAGGTGAAGAGTAATTATTCTGTTGCCAGCCAGCTTAACGGGATTGCAGCGTACATAGCGGCACAGGTCACCAGGTGAGATTTCCAGGTTTTTTCGTTTGGCGCGTGTGCTTCAGGTTCTTTACCCGGTCCAAAGCCGATGACCGGAATGCCGTGACGGCCCATGATGGATACGCCGTTAGTTGAGAACGTCCACTTATCAACGACCGGTGCTTTGCCAAACAGACCTTCGTAGGCATTCACCAGCGTTTTAACGGTGAAATGATCTTCTTCCACTTTCCAGGTCGGGAAGTAGCATTCGGTTGGGTAAACCAGGCCAGTCCAGGACGGACGGTCGTAGTTGTACATAGAAACGACAGCATTGGCTTTCTGTACCGCAGGCAGGGCGCGGATTTCATCCAGCGCGCCTTCCCAGGTTTCGCCCCAGGTCAGGCGACGGTCGATGGAAACGGCACAGCTGTCTGCTACTGCGCAACGACTTGGTGAGGTGAAGAAAATTTCGGAAACAGTCAGAGTACCTTTGCCGAGGAATTCGTCATAGCCCAGACGTTGGGACAGTTCTTGTAATTCGCCAAGAATCGGACCCATTTTGAAAATGGCGTTATCACCGCGTTCTGGTGCTGAACCATGGCAGCTAACGCCCTGAACATCAATGCGAATTTCCATACGACCGCGCTGACCACGATATACCTGGCAGTCGGTTGGTTCGGTACTGACCACAAATTCCGGGCGAATGCCGGATTGTTCAATAATGTACTGCCAGCACAGACCGTCGCAGTCTTCTTCCTGTACCGTACCGGTAACGAGCAAGGTGTATTCATCTTCCAGACCGAGGTCTTTAATGATCTTACCGGCATAAACCATTGATGCCATGCCGCCTTCCTGGTCGGAAGTACCACGGCCACCGATCAGCTCGTCGGTTTCCATGCCTTCGTACGGGTCGAATTCCCAGTTTTTGATGTTACCAATGCCTACGGTGTCGATGTGAGCGTCCATCGCAACCAGACGCGGACCGTGGCCGATATAGCCGAGAACGTTACCCATCGGATCGATTTCAACTTTATCGAAGCCGACTTTTTCCATCTCTTCTTTAATACGATGTACTACACGTTTTTCGTCGCAGCTTTCACTGGGAATAGCAACCATATCGCGCAGGAAGCGAGTCATGTCTGCCTGGTAATCTTTTGCTTTTTCAAGAATCAGTTTGAATGGAATATTCTTAGCCATTATTTTTCTCCAGATTTTTTACTCCCCGTTTGGCGGGGAGTTGTTCCAATAGGGTGATTAAGGTGCTACAGCGTGTTTGCCTTCCCAGACAACTTCGCGGTAGTGCTTCACGTCGGTGTCGCCTTCGGTGCTGATAACCAGGACGACGGCATCTTTGTTCAGCGCCAGTTTTTCCATCAGGCTTTGACGTTGCGGGTGATAATGAACCGCCGCGAGAACGCCCAAACCGACAGCGCCAGATTCACCAGAAATGATGCGTGGATCGTTGCCGTACGGATTACCCAGCACACGCATACCTAATGCGGCAACGCTGTCCTGACAGGAGATAAATTGGGTGGCACAGTTACGTAAGATTTCCCAGCCCAGAGGGTTAGGTTCGCCGCAAGCCAGGCCCGCCATGATGGTGGCCATATCACCGCCAACGTTGACGATGTCGCCTTTGACGCCGGAGCGATAAATACAGTCAGCTTTGTCAGGTTCAACAATAATGCTGTGCAGATTTTGCGGGCTATAGACGTCGACCAGATAACCCAGCACACCACCGGCCATTGCACCGACACCGGCTTGCAGCAGAACGTGCGTCGGGGTTACGCCCATTTCACGCATTTGCTCGACGGCTTCATCTGCCAGGGTTGCGTAGCCTTGCATGATCCAGGTTGGGATTTTGGTGTAACCTTCCCAGGCAGTATCTTGCACCACTTCCCAGCCGTGTTGCTGCGCGTGTTGCATGGTCAGGCGAACGGTATCGTCATAGTTCATATCAGTGACGATGCACTCGGCTCCGAGGTTCAGAATGGCGTCAACGCGTTCCTGAGCGGAACCTTTCGGCATGTAAATTACCGCGTTCTGACCGAGTTGCTGTGCTGCCCAGGCAACACCGCGCCCGTGGTTGCCGTCGGTCGTTGTAGCGAATGTCATTTTTTCGCCGATGGCATTTTTCAGATGCTCGAATGACAGCGTTTCGATATCAAGATGATATTTTTCGCACAATAATTGAGCGATGGCGTACGCACCGCCGAGCATTTTGAAGGCGTTCAGACCGAATCGTTTTGATTCGTCCTTAACGAGAATTTTCTTCACACCAAAAAGGTTTGCGAGATCGTCCAGCGCGCAAAGCGGTGTTGGGCGATAGCCAGCAATTTTCTGGTGGAACTGGCGCGCCAGTTTTGCCTGGCTTTGCGAAAAGAGCGGTGATGTTTCGCCGTTGAAAAATTTGTTATCGGCGATATCAATCTTCAATGAGAAAACGGACATATCCTATCCTTTTGGCCTCTGGAAATAGAGAGCCGACCTGTCGATCGGCCCGAGGGGGTTATTTCACGCGTTCTTGCGCTTCTTTAAGCAGTTGTTCGAGCAGTGCGCCTGGTTTGGAATATTTACGGGACAGGATCATCGCTGCGATGATGTATGGCTTCCAGCTGGCTTCTTTGTAGGTCGCGATACGGTATTTTTCGAATACGCCTTCAGTGACTTCACCTTCTTTGCAGGATACGCCGCTGATATCGGCTGGCAGGCAGTGCATATACAGAGCTTCGCCATCACGGGTCAGCTCCATCATCTCTTCAGTACAATGCCAGTCTTTGTGCTGTGCGTTCTGTGCCAGACACTGTTTTTCCAGCGCTTTCAGTCCTTCGTGATCGTTAGCGCGCAGCAGTTCAGTACGCTCTTCCATCACTTTGTAAGGTGCCCAGGACTTCGGATAAACGATGTCAGCGTCTTTGAATGCTTCTTCCATGCTTGTTACCTGACGGAAGCTGCCGCCGGAGGCTTTAGCATTGTTTTTAGCGACTTCAACGACATCTGGGATCAGGTCGTAACCTTCTGGATGGGCAAGGGTGACATCCATACCGAAGCGGGTCATCAGACCGATGATGCCTTGTGGTACAGACAGCGGTTTACCGTAGCTTGGGGAGTAGGCCCAGGTCATGGCGATTTTTTTACCTTTCAGGTTTTCCAGCGAACCAAAGTGTTCACGTAACCATGCCAGGTCAGCCATTGATTGAGTCGGATGGTCAATATCGCATTGCAGGTTAACTAAAGCCGGGCGCTGCGGCAGTACGCCTTGCTTGTAGCCATCGTCGAGTGCCGCGCCAACTTCACGCATATAGGCGTTACCCGCGCCCAGATACATATCGTCACGAATACCGATAGCGTCAGCGCAGAAGGAGATCATATTAGCGGTTTCACGGACAGTTTCGCCGTGCGCAATCTGTGATTTACCTTCATCAAGATCCTGCTGTGCAAGGCCGAGCAGGTTAAGCGCAGAAGCATAAGAGAAGCGGGTACGAGTGGAGTTGTCGCGGAATACGGAAATACCTAATCCACTATTAAAGACTTTGGTAGAGATGTTTTCAGCACGCAGTGCTTTTAATGCTGCGGCAACGTCCAGTACTTGTTTCAGTTCATCTGGCGTCTGTTCCCACGTTAACAAAAAATCTTTCTCGTGCAGGTGAGAGGTCAGCGAATTGATATCCTTAATCAGCTCATTAACAGTTTTCATCATAAAGTCCCGGTAGTGGAATGACAGGCAAAGTGGTTTATTTCACTGTGACTTGCCAAAGTGATTGGTGTTTTCACAGCTATACCAGGGACTAACAATAAACATGCCAGAATTATCTACGCGGTCACGAAACGCTAATCTGACAGGGGATATGTGGGATTGATCACAAATTATCGCCACACTACGGAAGTTAAAAATATACGGAAACGTTTGGCTTTTTTAACGCAGTTATTTATTTGCTGCTAAGTATCAGAAATAAGATAAAGGGACAGGTGAAAGCTCGTCAGTTTGATAAACTCACTCCCGTAATTCTCATATTGATATAGAAATGTGATATCACTTCCATAATTTCATTAGAAAGTGATAAAAATCTTATGTTTTTAGCAAAGCGATTTTTGCCTGAGTTAATATCGTTATGATCTGTGAACCATCAACGTCTTCAATGATCGACTTTTAAGTGATTCTGGAAGGTAAAGCTATGGAGCTTGCTAATACGCAGTCAGTTTTGATGCAAATTCAACCAACAATTCAGCGTTTTGCCAGAATGCTAGCCAGCGTTTTGCAGCTTGAGGTTGAGATCGTTGATGAAAACTTGTGTCGCGTCGCTGGAACCGGCGCATACGGGAAATTTCTTGGTCGCCAGTTGAGTGGCAACTCACGCTTGCTCCGCTATGTCCTCGAAACGAAAACCGAAAAGGTCGTGACACATTCTCGCTTCGATCCCCTTTGTGAAGGCTGCGACAGTAAAGAGAGTTGTCGTGAGAAGGCGTTCCTGGGGACGCCCGTTATTCTGCAGGATCGTTGTGTCGGAGTGATAAGTTTGATTGCTGTTACTCATGAGCAACAAGAACATATCAGTGATAATTTACGCGAATTTTCAGATTACGTTCGCCATATATCGACTATTTTTGTCTCGAAACTCCTGGAAGATCAGGGGCCGGGAGATAACATCAGTAAAATATTTGCTACCATGATCGATAATATGGATCAAGGTGTATTAGTTATTGATGAGGAAAATCGTGTTCAGTTCGTTAATCAGACTGCATTAAAAACACTTGGCGTTGTGCAAAATAATATGGTTGGGAAACTTATCCGTTTCAGGCCATTAACATTTGAGAGTAATTTTACTCATGGACATATGCAACATATTGTCTCGTGGGATGATAAAAGTGAATTGATAATTGGTCAGTTGCATAACATTCAGGGACGACAGCTATTTTTAATGGCGTTTCACCAATCCCATACCAGTTTTTCCGTGGCAAATGCATCTGATGAACCGCATATTGAACAATTGGTTGGCGAGTGCCGTGTTATGCGGCAATTAAAACGGCTGATTAGCCGCATCGCACCTAGCCCCTCCAGCGTCATGGTCGTTGGTGAAAGCGGGACCGGAAAAGAAGTGGTGGCCCGTGCTATTCATAAGTTGAGTGGGCGACGGAACAAACCCTTTATCGCTATCAACTGCGCGGCGATTCCGGAGCAGCTTCTGGAGAGTGAGCTGTTCGGTTATGTTAAAGGCGCATTTACTGGCGCTTCTGCCAACGGTAAAACAGGGCTGATTCAGGCAGCAAACACGGGAACGCTGTTTCTTGATGAAATTGGCGATATGCCTTTAATGCTTCAGGCAAAACTGCTGCGGGCGATTGAAGCGCGTGAGATCCTGCCTATTGGCGCCAGTAGCCCAATACAGGTCGACATCCGCATCATTTCTGCAACAAACCAGAATCTGGCTCAGTTCATAGCCGAAGGTAAATTCCGCGAAGATCTTTTCTACCGACTTAACGTTATTCCTATCACTCTGCCACCGCTACGTGAGCGTCAGGAAGATATTGAACTGCTGGTGCATTACTTTTTACATCTCCATACCCGTCGCCTGGGATCGGTTTACCCGGGTATTGCTCCCGATGTTGTTGAGTTACTGCGTAAGCATCGTTGGCCAGGGAACCTGCGAGAGTTAAGTAATTTGATGGAGTATCTGGTCAACGTCGTTCCTTCGGGCGAAGTCATCGACAGTACGCTACTACCACCAAATCTGGTTAATAACGGTACGACGGAGCAAAGTGAGATGCCAGAAGCCAGCGAGGCACATTTGGCTCTTGATGATGCTGGCGGCACAGCGCTGGAGGAGATGGAAAAGCAGATGATTCGCGAAGCGCTCTCACGGCATAACAGTAAGAAGCAAGTCGCTGATGAGTTGGGAATTGGCATCGCCACGCTTTATCGTAAAATTAAGAAATATGAATTGTTAAGCGCATAGTCATCAAAAAATCCGGCCTGAATTCAGGCCGGATTGCGTTTTACTTCGTTTCTTCACAGTCCAGAACAGTATTCACAATCATTTGATATCCGGTACAGCGACACAGATTCCCGGCCAAGCCACGGCGAATTTCCGTAATGGTTAACGGTTTCTCTCGAGGTTTTGCCAGCATTGCCGTAGTGGCCATAATAAGCCCCGGCGTACAAAAACCACACTGTACAGCGCCAGATTTCGCATAAGCCTGTTGTACATGAGAAAGTTTGCCGCCTTTCGCTTCGCCTTCCAGCGTGCGGATCTGTTTTCCTTCAGCCCATGCGGCCAGGTATAAGCAGCTGTCTATCGCGGTTCCGTCAACCAACACCGTACAGGCACCGCATTCACCAACGCAGCATCCTTGTTTGACACTAAGCAGCCCTTGTTCGCGGAGCAGTTCCGAAAGCGGCATGCCTGGCGCGGCGTGAAGCTGAAAAGGCATATCGTTAATGATGCATTCAATAGTAATACTTTCGCTGTGATTCATTGCAATTTTCCCCCCGCCGCAGCGACGGCTTCGCTAATCACTTTTTTGGTCATCGTCTGAATGAGATGCAGACGGAACTCTTTACTTGCTCGCCATGAAGAACGCGGTGCGACATCCTGTAGGACAGATTCGCAGATGGCCTCCAGTGTTTGCTGGTTTAATGGCGCATTTTGTGCAGCCTGTTCGGCATGTTGGCAGCGAATCGGCGTTGGTGCGGCAACACCAAATGCCAGACGCAACTCGCTGAAGTAGCCGTTGTTCAATCGACAGTGAGCGGCACACCCGATTGTTGAAATATCCATCGCATCGCGCATGGCATATTTATAATGTGCGCTACCTGCGTGTTCTTTTGGCTGCGGAGGAAAATGAAACGCGACCAGAATTTCATCATGCTCAAGGGAAACCTTACCTGGTCCGGTATGAAAACCATTAATCGAGACGAAACGGACCCCTCGCGGTGAATGAATTTCCAGCTTCGCATCATAAATCAGTGTTGGCGTTGCTGAATCAGCGCTGGTGGCGCCGTTGCAAATATTTCCGCCGTAGGTCGCGACGTTACGGATTTGCGGGCCGGCAATAGACGAAGCCGCAGCGCATAATGCCGGGAGATGATGTTGCGTTAACTGATTTTCTATTAACTGAGTAAAGGTCGTCGCAGAGCCGATGCGTAGTGCACCATCTTCCGCCAGCGTAATTCCCTGAAGCTCCGCCAGATTGTGGATATCAACAATATGGCGATAGCGATCATTGTGATGGTGGAGTTGAATCAGTACGTCAGTGCCACCGGCGAGCAGTTTGGCCTGCGGATTTTGAGTCAGCAGGTTGGTTGCATCGGCAACGGTCGTTGCGCGATGGTAAGAAGCAAAATCAAACATGATGTTATCCTCAAATCAATCCTGCCAGATGGAACTCTTCATATAACCGTTTTGGTGTCAGCGGCAGCGTATTGATTGCGACACCGGTAGCCATCTTCACCGCATTACGAATTGCAGCGGCAACAGGAATAATTGGCGGCTCACCCAGTGACTTATGTCCATATGCAGATTGTGGTTCATTAATTTCGACAAACGCACTTTCCAGTTGTGGCAGATCCGGCATGGTCGGCATTTTGTAATCCAGTAAATTTGGGTTACGCACCACGCCACTTTTCGCGTCGATGATCATCTCTTCAAAAAGCGCCCAGCCGATGCCCATCCCCATCCCGCCGTGAACCTGACCTTCAGCCAGCAGCGGATTAAGAATATGGCCCGAATCATGAACGTTGAGGATGCGGTTGATGGTGACCTTACACAGCGCGATATCGACTGTCAGATCAACAAAGGTACAGCCAAACGCCGGTGGGTTCGTGGTGGTTTTGATTGAGCTTTCTGCAGAAAGTTGCCCGCCACGTTCAGGATGATAAAACGCATCCATTGCCAGATCTTTTAACGACAGTAACGCCTCTTCCGGTCTTTCAACCAGTACGATATGGCCTTTTATCAGGGTTAGATTCATCGCCGACAGATGCAGCATTACTGCGGCGTGAGCGATGATTTTCTCTTTTAATAACAGTGCCGCACTGCGCAGCGCAGGCGCGGCAACATAGCTCTGACGTGAGGCAAATGCGCCTGGATCGAATGGCGTAATATCGGTATCTTGCGTCGAAATTACGCGTACATCACTGACCGGAACGCCCACGCTTTCAGCTACCATTTGCGAGAACACCGTGTCGGCACCCTGACCGATTTCCGTCGCGCCGCTTTGCACGTTGATGGTTCCATCCTGATTCATCAACAGGCGCGCGCCAGCGATTTCTACACCGACAGGCCAGGTGTTAGAGGTGTAGCTAAAACAGGCGACGCCAATGCCGCGGCGCAGATTGCCCTGCGGGTTCTGGCACTCTGCACGGCGTTTTTCCCATTCAAAGATTTCCCGCCCTTTTTCCAGACACTCTGGCAATCCGGCACTGTAGATGCGTTTGCCTGTGAGTGGATTTGTATCGCCTTCGCGGGCGGCATTGCGTAAACGAATTTCAACCGGGTCAATGCCCAGCGCTTCAGCAGCGTCATCCAGCATAGATTCAACAGCAAAAACCACCTGCGGTGCGCCATAGCCACGCATCGCACCCGCTGAGGGTAGATTGGTATAGCAAGTCTTTGAGCTATAAGAATAGGCACAGCGCGGGTAGAGATAAGCAACTTTATTGCCGCCTGCAGAAGCGATGGAATGACCGTGTGAAGCATAAGCGCCGGTGTTAGACAGAACATCCAGGCTATAGCCTTTCAGCGTACCATCGCGGTTGACGCCCATTTGTCCGTCAATGGTAAAAGCGTGGCGAGTGCGGGTCGCCAGAAAACACTCTTCGCGGCTTAGGGAAACTTTCACCGGAATGCCGCCGAGTTTACTGGTCAGAAATGCCGCCATCGGCTCTTCCAGTACATCTTGTTTATTACCAAAACCACCGCCGACAAAGGGCTTGATAACCCGCACGCACGACCAGGGAATATCCAGCGCCTGACCGACAACGCGGCGGACAATATGCGGGATTTGGGTGCTGGAAACGATGGTAATTCGTGAATCGTCTTCCATCCACGCCAATGAGGTCACGCTTTCCATATGACAATGTTGAATGACCGGCGTCTGATAATGCCCCTGCACCTGATAATCGGCGGCGTCGATTGCTTGCTGGACATTCCCTGTCGACATCGTGCTTTGTTTCAGTAAATTGCCGCCGCTATGGATTGGCGCAGCGTCTTCTGCCAGTGCCGCTTCTGGCGTGGTAATGACGGGTAATTCCTGCCATTCGATGTGAACAAGTTGCGCTGCTTTTTCCGCTGTGAGTTCATCACGGGCAACGACAATAGCAACCGCATCTCCATGATGGCGGACGTGGCGTGTTAACAGAGTGCGATCGGCAGTATCGCGTTTATTTTCATCCAGAGTCCAGGCATGGCCCGCCGTGGCAAAGGAAATATCAGGGACATCTTCCCAGGTAAATACGGCCAGTACGCCTGGTAAACTTCTGGCTTGTTCATCGTTAATGCTCACCGCATAACCATGTGCTATTGGGCTACGTACATATTTCGCGTAACACATGCCCGCCATAACATAATCGTCAGTATATCGTGCCCGCCCGGTGACCTTCGCAATGGCATCGACGCGCATGCATGATTCACCTGTAGCGGTTGCTTCCCGCGCTTCCATAGAAATCCCCTTGATTTGAACATTTGGTTCTTATGGCAATGATTAAGTCTTTGCAGGCAAGAATTACGCCAGAAACGACTATAAACACGAGGGGAGGGGGGAAGTGTGATGTCGTTAAAAAAAACGCTACGGATGATGCATTTTTATCAGCAAAGAAAGTGAGTGCAGTTTATCAATATGAGCGTGATAAAAATCATTGTGATAAATGAGTATTAGAGGTCAATCAGGATGGTTCCGATGTTTGCCAACGGTGCTAATTGATTCTTTAACAGTTATTGATTCGTACATGCCTGTTCCCACGCAATGGATTGGGGATCTGACGGGGGGCTGCTATGATATAGCGTCTTGTTTTTTAGCGAGGAAAGATTTTGAGCGCAGGACGCCTGAATAAAAAAACTCTGGGTATCGTGATGCTGTTATCGGTAGGGCTGCTTCTGGCTGGCTGCTCGGGTAGCAAATCATCAGATACAGGAACGTATTCCGGCTCCGTTTACACCGTGAAACGGGGGGATACGCTTTATCGTATTTCACGCACCACGGGAACCAGCGTAAAAGAGCTAGCCCGACTCAACGACATCTCCCCCCCCTATACCATAGAAATCGGCCAAAAGCTGAAACTGGGTGGGGCGAAAAAAAGCAGTAACAGCACGCGTAAAACCACCGGCAAATCGACGACAAAAACAGCGTCAGTGACACCGTCTTCGGCCGTTTCGAAATCTTCATGGCCGCCGGTTGGGCAACGTTGCTGGTTATGGCCAACGAGCGGAAAGGTTATTATGCCTTACTCAATGGCAGATGGCGGCAATAAAGGGATTGATATTGCGGCGGCACGCGGGACGCCAATATACGCTGCAGGTGCCGGGAAAGTGGTATATGTGGGTAATCAGCTGCGTGGTTACGGTAATCTTATAATGATTAAACACAGTGAAGATTACATTACTGCTTATGCCCATAACGACACGATGTTGGTGAACAATGGGCAAAGTGTTAAGGCTGGGCAAAAGATAGCAACTATGGGAAGTACTGATGCGGAATCCGTGCGGCTACATTTCCAGATTCGCTACCGTGCTACGGCAATAGATCCTTTGCGCTACTTGCCGCCACAGGGTAGCAAGCCAAAGTGCTGATGGCGAATTAATCAGCAGTCAGTAGCAAGGCACTTGCTTAGGAGAGCGTAAGGTTTATAATGCCTTACGCATCTCGAAGCGGGCGTAGTTCAATGGTAGAACGAGAGCTTCCCAAGCTCTATACGAGGGTTCGATTCCCTTCGCCCGCTCCAGTTTCTTACTTTTTCTCTTTCTCAGTTTTTTCCGTAGTCATCGAATTCTTCCGTTATTGTTGATACGTTCACGTCAGATGTAGATAAATCCAATATCCCCTATAAAAATAGAGTGTATAGCTCAAAATATAGAGCACTATTCTGCTTATGATATTTATTGCAGATCAAGCGACCTCATATTGAGCATTAAAATCAATAATGCTGTTAACTTTTGTCAATTGCTTCAATTTTTGAATGTTATTGATAATAACTAAATGATATTCTTTCTCTGTTCCGTGATAAGAGAACGCATTTCTTTCATTGTGTGTTGTAGAAACATATACATCAATGCATTTTTTTATTATAGCGGCTTTATGTCTTTTGGGTTCAAGTAGCAGTGACTGGTCTATACAAGCGATAGCATCTTCAATTCTTTCGTTATATATATTTACCAGTGTCTTATAGTAATACAAGGAGGCTACATCTAATACTTGTGTCTGTGCATGGTCAAAAAAAATGCGTGATGCAGTCGTTTGTCCGGAAAGACCGGTTATCAGTCCCATAATTCCTAAAATATTCCCATCGAAAATATTTTTATCAGATACCTTATCTATAAAGGCCAATGCTTTTTGAGTTGCATGTTTAAGTTCGTATAGACCATGAAGTGCCATAGACATATGACATTCAGCCAACAGGCAATAGCATTCATTGGTTATTGACTGAGCATTAGATTTATTTTTAACACTTTCAAATATAGTTATTGCATTGGCAATGCTTTCAGGCGTGAATTCATTCAGTTCATTTTTCCCGGCAGACATTTCGGCTGATAAAATATTTTCATCAGAAGGTACGTGTCGGGACATAAAACCTGGTTCTACTTTAGGTTTCTTCATTGCCAGATATAAGTTGCTAATTATAAAGTGTGAGATTTTTTGTATGTCATCTGCCTGAAGATGTGTACTGGCAATAAGATAAAAACTTTTTGCATCGATTACTTCAATATATAAACTATTTGAAGCATCATATTTGCTGATTCTTCCTGTGACAAAATAATCGGGTTTGAACCTGGCCAGGAAGGCTGTCTGAGATTTATTATCTATGCAATACTGGGTTGCAGCCATTGGATATATATAGAGATCATCGGTTTTTTTATTTGAGATTAGTTGTACAAGTTCCTGATTAAGCGCTAATGGATCCTGACTACTGTGAGATATTGTAAATGGAAATAAAGCAATAGTGCTGCCTGGAGCATTATCTTGATTTTCTTTTATCTTGAATACTTGCCCACTGAATCGATAACCTTTTCTATATATGGTTTCAATGCAACGGTTGTAGCCAATTCTTTCAAAAATACATCTTAATGAATAGATGCATCGTGTAAGGGATTCGTCACTTACAATTACATTTTTCCATACAGATTCGATGATCGCATCTTTGGATACAACATTTCCCGCCGATTCAAGCAATACAAATAATACACCGAGTTCTTTCGGCGGGATGTAAAATTCCTCATTCCCTTTTGTAAGAATGCCATCCTCTGTAAGTATGATTCCATCAGGGAAATGATATGAAAACTTATTTTCTAAATCCATTAGCTCACCTCTATTAAGTTTGTGGTTTTTGGCATCCTGCATGAGTAACAGATATAACTGATATTCATATATTTCATTTAACGAAATTCATCATGATTGTTTAAGTTAATTTATATTAGCTTGATATGATTGTAATCTGAAATATTCTTAATTAATGATTTGTTAATCATGTAAGTATATAACCTATTGAAAATCATTGATAAAGTTCCGCTTATCACATTTCTTAATTTAATGTAATTGTTCATTTAAGATAAAATGATAGGCTGTGAGGAATAGTTATTCGTCGACTGACAATCTGGTGTGAAAGAATTATTGCAAGAGTAATTTTATTTATTAATAGCTATTATGTTTATGTGCTCTATTAAACATCTCTGTGCGAACCAGCGTTTATTTTTACACCATTATTGTCATAGTGGAGTGCGGAAGGATTTTTTAATGACGGATGTAATTTGAATGGGGGAGGGGATTGCCGCATGAACCGTCAGAGATGAAGATGGCTAAAAGAATATATAAAGATTATATTCCAATGCCTGAAATGTTATATTTGTTGTTTTGACTTTTAATTACAGATGCAGCATCAAGTTGTTTTGTTACCTTGCGCAATACATAATTGCTCTATTGCCAATGCTTAAAAGAAAATCATGATTGTTCTGTTTTTGAACATTATAGCTTATCATTTTTCCCGGGAATATATAAAAATCAGGCAGGAGTTGTGCCAGATTATCATCTGAAATTTGATCGATAATATCAAATTTATTTATTTTGGTAGAGGTAAGATGCAAAGTGTCATAATTTTCGATCCACGTATATTCAATATCTCGGCGAAATGATTTATAAGTGTTCGTGTTTTGTTTCCAGGTGCCGCTAAGCGCAACAGTTCCTGTCTTTTTATTTTTATTATACATAAAGTCAATAGTGAGATTAGCCCTTCCCTGGTCATTAAATATAATCCAATTGGCCGTGCATTTCTCATTGTATACTATTTGTTCTTTGGAATAATGATAGGCAATAAAAAAAAATGAAGCCACTGAGAAAGCATAAAATAATAAACAGCGTTTTTTTATAACGAATCATGGTTAACTCCGCGATACGATAGAGTTAAACAGTCTGCAACTGTGTTATTACTATGGTTTTTTTTGCATGCCATAACAATCAATCCGGGAGATGATTTATCGAGAGGGAAATATAGCCAGGGGTACTTTTTACAATCAATTCCAGATCCTAATATACGGTTCTTATATTGATCGAGATCTTTCAACCCATCAATGCTATCTTCTGTAACATTGAAATGACAACCATTTATTTGTGCAACAGTTTTGTAATCTTTAAAGAATGATTTGGGCTGACTATTGTGCCAGAGAAAAAATGCGGTAAGCAAACCTACGGAAAATGCACTTAGCATGGGTAAATAATTTTTAGATAGCCTGACTATATTTCTGAGATAATTATCTGGATGACCACTTGTCTCTTTAAACTCATCTTTAACGTTCAAGCATTGGGGAGATATGGTCTTTTGTGCATCTGCAGAAGGGATTATTACATGGTTTTCTATGTTTACATCATTACTGAGCTTAAAACCTTTTCTCGGTACGGTTGCAATAAGCGAATGGTTGGTTTCACCAACCGTGCGAAACCCGCGTCTGATAATCGATATATTTTGATATAACGTGTTGACCGGTACTCGCATGCCTTCTTCTTCCCAGACTCTGGAGAAAAAATCCTGTTGTGCAACCACATCAGGAAAGGCTTCAAGTAGCAGCGATAAGCACCTGCTTGCTGGCGTTGTCAGAACGGCGTTAAGCTCGGCGTCATGTACCGAAATTAATTTTCTGTGCTCTGGCCAGAACTCAATATTATCGTTAATAATCCAGTACATACGTCAATGAAACATAAAATTAAGTAAATTGAAATAATATAGTTTGATAAGTATATTAGTATTCATGGAATAAATATATATTAATTTTATATTTATCATGCAAACTATAATTATAGCATATCAGTGCAACTTAAAATTCCATGTGAATTAACAAATTTAACACTCTTAACCGTTGTCTTTATGCCTTCTTCTCGCAATATCTTTTCATTTTTGCGGTGGTGCGTAAGGTGACATAATTAAATAAGCGCTCAAATAAACCGAATTAAAAGTTCATGTGATAAAATACGGGCATCTTTATAAGTGCCCGTATATACAATGCTTATTATTATTGACAGTTACGTTTCAGTGCTGAACGGAGTGTGAACGGATAAATAATTCGTTTATTTTACCACCCATCCTTTTTTCAATTCTTTGCTTGTAGGCGTAGATGCTACGGATATCCATATCAAGAACCTCTGCAATCTGATATGGATTATAACCAGAAACCATATGTCCCATAATGGTGAACTCCATTTGAGTTAACGTATTGCCTCTGGTAAATGACAAATAACGACCAATGAATAGTTGCCTGATCTTTTCGTTGGCAATATCCAGTCCATCATCATTATATATAATGGCTGATATCGAGGAGTTGTGTTTCCTCCAGTAATTAGCAAGAGATTGCATATTTCGATCGCTTACTAACACTATTCCCATCTCAGTACTCGTAAGATAGTCGATCCAGTCACTCTCTAAAAAAAGGCGTAAAAAGCTTACTGAAAAATCTACAAAAATATATCCGCTTAATCGCGCATTGTGGTTTTTACTTAATATACCTTCAACCACGCCACGATTAAAATACGAACTCTCTTCGGGCCACATACAAAAACATGCATTTGCACAATACTGCAAACGTGGTGATTTTTCTGGCATTATTTGGCAATGCATTGAGCAACTATTGCATGTAAGACTTTTATAGCGACTACAAAGCCTCATGTTAATAACCTCCCTATTCATAGATAATTGCATAATTTCATTGGTTATTGATGATGTCAATACACTCTGATTTAGTAAGCTTTTTGTGAAAAATTGTGTTTAATCCGTATTTGATATTATTCTTAATGACATATTTAAGCGTGCATCATTAAGCTTTAAATGTGATTGGATTTCACTCAGTTAATCATGTTGACCTTATTGCAAATCAGACAAGTGCCTAATGTATTAAGAATATCTATACTGCGAATTGTTTTCGAATGACCAGAAGATATCTTGTAAATCTAAGTGATGCATCTTAAATAGTCTTAATTAAGATGTTCAGATTTTTATTTAGGATAACAGCTTGATAATGTTCGTTTAAGTTATGGAGCATTTGGGGAGGGTGAACAATGCAAGATGCGCATTGTAAGAATTGGAATGGTTCAAAATAGTGGTTATTTTGAACCATTCACATCAGTGATTAGCTAAAGAACATTACCGATACGCACAGGATACCGACGATCAACGTAATTAGATTTCCGATGGAGCGCCAGGGCTTAAGTGCCGGGATGAGATATGTTGACAGCGTTGGCATGATAAAAAGAATCATGGCAATAAGTGGACCACTGATCGCATAAATCATCGAAATCGCATTAGGGTTTATGCAGCAAACGATGAAAGTAATCAGTGATACTAACATAATTGATAGCGCGCGGTTAAATGCACGGCTTTTTTTAACCCCTGCCTGCTGTAGCGTTGTTTTGACTAATTCCGTTGCACCTTCAATAACACCAAAGTAGGTACCTAAAAATGATTTAGACATTGCTACAACCGCGACAATTATTCCCGAAATCGACAACCATGCAGGGGCATTTGGCAGCATAGAAAGTGCCGATAAAATGGTAACACCCTCTTCTTTAGCTGTTTCAATATAAGATGGTGGTATTGATAACAGGCAGCTAAAGACGAAGAAAAGCACGCTCACACAAATGATGAGATAAGCGATTTTCATAATTTTTTTGCATTTATCCATAGCGTGTTCGCCATATTTTTCACGTCTATCAATAGCAAACGTAGAAATAATGGGCGTATGGCTAAAGGCGAAAACCATCACGGGAATCGATATCCATATCTGGTGAAGGGTATTCTGATTGAACTCTACCTGGGTAGTTAATAGAGCGGGTTGCCAGCTACCGACGAGGTAGAAAGAAAGAAATAAGAAATAGGCAATTAGTGGAAACACCAAAAATCCCATTACCCGAATTGTGGCATGGCGCCCCATCAGAAAGATGAGATTCAGAATTAACACAACACCCAGACTCACCAGCATACGAATGCGCAGGTCGATGACCATATGCTTTGCCAGTTGTTCTGTCAGCGAATTGGTGATCGCCACTGCATATATCAACACGACGACAAAAAAAGCAATGAAGTAAAGAGTGGTAATCAGATTGCCGATCTTCTTGCCATAGTAATGAGTTACTGCGCCAGTAATCCCTTCGCCTGCGGATGTTTTTGAAGAAAGGATGAACTGGCACAGGGCCTTATGTGGCCAATATGTTAAAGGCCATGCGACCAGTGCTGTAATAAACAGGACTACCGCTCCCGCTGAACCTAGCTGAATAGGGAGAAAGAGCGTGCCTGCGCCAACGGCTGTGCCGTAAAGTGCGAAGCTCCAGAGAGTTTCTTCTTTTGACCAAATTTTAGACATTATTTGAACGTATCATCTACAAATTAAGAAAAATGGAGGGCAATTTACCATAAACCAGGTCAAACATGGGAGATTAACGCTATATCAGCTCATGGATTCATGGGTTAGTAGATGCAAACCTTGCGTGCCAGTTGGGTATCCATCCCTCATTCCGGTGAATTTCCTTTGTGATAAAAATCACTATTTTTAAACATTTAAAATAATTTTTATTAACAATCATTTACTATTGCGCTGTTAATCTGTGCGAGGTTGTGATGAAAGACGTTGTGATTGTCGGTGCGTTACGAACACCTATCGGCTGCTTTCGTGGAGCGTTGGCTGGCCATTCTGCCGTAGAACTTGGTAGCCTGGTCGTGAAAGCGTTATTAGAACGCACTGGCGTTCCTGCACATGCGGTGGATGAAGTGATTCTGGGGCAGGTTCTGACCGCAGGGGCTGGGCAGAATCCAGCACGGCAATCGGCCATTAAAGGTGGTCTACCCAACAGTGTTTCGGCAATTACGATTAATGATGTTTGTGGTTCCGGGTTAAAAGCACTGCATCTTGCCACACAAGCGATCCAGTGTGGCGAGGCTGATATTGTCATCGCCGGTGGTCAGGAAAACATGAGTCGCGCACCACATGTCCTGACTGATAGCCGTACCGGAGCACAGCTTGGCGATAGCCAACTGGTTGATAGTTTGGTGCATGATGGCTTATGGGATGCATTCAATGATTACCATATTGGTGTCACTGCCGAAAATCTGGCGCGTGAATATGGTATCAGCCGTCAATTACAAGATGCCTATGCACTTAGTTCACAACAAAAAGCGCGGGCGGCCATTGACGCTGGACGATTCAACGATGAGATTGTCCCGGTGAGAACGCAAAACAATGGGCAGCTGCTGATTGTTGATACCGATGAACAGCCGCGTACCGATGCCAGTGCAGAAGGGCTGGCGAGCTTAAACCCATCATTTGATAGCCACGGTTCTGTTACTGCGGGTAATGCTTCATCTATTAATGATGGTGCTGCTGCAGTAATGATGATGAGCGAAGCCAAAGCGCGAGCATTGAATTTACCCGTGCTGGCACGTATTCGCGCCTTTGCCAGTGTTGGTGTTGATCCTGCGCTGATGGGGATTGCTCCGGTATATGCGACTCGCCGTTGCCTCGAGCGTGTGGGCTGGCAGCTTTCTGATGTCGATCTTATTGAGGCTAATGAAGCGTTTGCCGCGCAGGCGCTTTCCGTTGGCAAAATGCTCGAATGGGATGAACGTCGGGTCAATGTTAACGGTGGCGCAATTGCGTTGGGTCACCCGATTGGCGCATCCGGTTGCCGTATTCTGGTTTCTTTGGTCCATGAAATGGTAAAACGCAACGCGCGTAAAGGGCTGGCTACACTTTGTATTGGCGGTGGTCAGGGCGTGGCGTTAACTATTGAACGTGACGACCCGATCTAAATTCCTTTCTATTCGTTAAACATCTGCCGCCATCAAGCCATTTCATGATGATGGTTGGCACGTCTGCGCACATACCCCATAGACTCTGAGTTTTTCCTTCACCTGACTTATTCGTGATCGACGCGACACTTTTCTCAATCCCTTATCGAAAAATGAAACAATGTTTTATTTTTGATTGAAAAGCGCACTGTGCAGGCATATCATCCTTTAAAGAATAAAACGAAACGATGTTTCACAATCGTTGTAATTTTACAGTTCAATGATTATCGGAGGTTGATGTGGACGTAAGACAGAGCATCCACAGTGCGCATGCAAAAACGCTGGATACACAGGGGCTGCGCAATGAATTTTTGGTTGAAAAGGTATTCGTCGCGGATGAGTACACGATGGTTTACAGCCACATTGACCGCATTATTGTTGGCGGCATTATGCCGGTAGCAAAAACGGTTTCTGTTGGCGGGGAAGTTGGAAAACAACTGGGCGTGAGCTACTTCCTGGAGCGTCGCGAGCTGGGCGTTATTAATATTGGCGGCGCTGGTACGATTACCGTCGATGGTCAATGCTACGAAATCGATCACCGCGACGCTCTCTATGTTGGCAAAGGTGCAAAAGAAGTGGTCTTTGCCAGCATTGATAGTGCCACTCCGGCGAAGTTTTATTACAACTGCGCACCTGCTCATACGACGTATCCCACTAAAAAAGTGACCCCGGCTGAAGTCGCTCCGGTTACGCTGGGCGATAACATCACCAGTAATCGTCGCACAATTAACAAATATTTTGTGCCAGATGTGCTGGAAACCTGCCAGTTGAGCATGGGGCTAACGGAGCTGGCTCCGGGAAACCTGTGGAATACCATGCCATGCCACACCCACGAGCGTCGGATGGAAGTTTACTTCTATTTCAACATGGATGATGACGCCTGCGTTTTCCACATGATGGGGCAACCGCAAGAAACGCGTCACATTGTGATGCATAACGAGCAGGCCGTCATTTCCCCGAGTTGGTCTATCCACTCCGGCGTAGGGACCAAAGCTTATACCTTTATCTGGGGCATGGTCGGTGAAAACCAGGTCTTCGATGATATGGACCACGTTGCCGTTAAAGACCTGCGCTAGTTGCGGGCAAAATGAATAAGGTATTATCATGATTTTAAAAGAATTTTCTCTTGATGGTAAAGTCGCGGTAGTCACTGGTTGTGACACTGGACTGGGGCAGGGGATGGCGCTGGGACTGGCGCAAGCGGGCTGTGATATCGTCGGCATTAATATCGTTGAACCGACAGAAACCATTGAACAGGTCACGGCGCTGGGGCGTCGCTTTTTAAGCCTGAACGCCGATCTACGTCAGATTGATGGCATTCCTGCACTGCTGGATCGTGCGGTAGCAGAGTTCGGCCATATTGATATCCTGGTGAATAACGCCGGATTGATTCGCCGTGAAGATGCACTCGATTTCAGTGAAAAAGACTGGGACGATGTGATGAACCTGAACATCAAAAGTGTATTCTTCATGTCCCAGGCGGCGGCGAAACACTTCATCGCACAGGGCAACGGCGGCAAGATTATCAATATCGCGTCCATGCTCTCATTCCAGGGCGGGATCCGCGTACCTTCGTATACCGCATCAAAAAGCGGCGTGATGGGCGTGACCCGTCTGATGGCGAACGAATGGGCAAAACATAACATCAACGTTAATGCGATTGCTCCGGGCTATATGGCGACCAACAATACCCAACAACTGCGGGCTGATGAACAGCGTAGTGCGGAAATTCTTGACCGCATCCCGGCAGGGCGTTGGGGATTGCCGAGCGATCTGATGGGGCCAGTGGTGTTCCTTGCCTCCAGTGCTTCAGACTATGTGAATGGTTATACCATCGCTGTAGATGGCGGCTGGCTGGCGCGTTAAGTTATTCAATTCACTTTTATGACCCTGCCGTATGGCAGGGTTTTTTATACCTGCAGATCATCATAATCCATATCTCGGTTATGAAATAATCCATATCAATTATCAATTAATGAACTTTATGAGTTTTATCTACTTTAAAATTAGGTAGTTAATAATAATGTTAATAATTTTACTTAATTTGAAAATTGGAATGTCCATCACATAACCGCATGTCGTAGCAATTTAATCCATATTTATACTAATTCCGACCTGACACCAGAATGAGTTGTTCACGTATTTTTTCACTATGTCTTATTCTCTGCTGGCAGGAAAAAAATGGTGACTATCAATACGGAATCTGCTTTAACACCGCGTCCTCTGCGAGATACGCGTCGTATGAATATGTTTGTTTCGGTAGCTGCTGCGGTCGCAGGATTGTTATTCGGTCTTGATATCGGGGTCATCGCCGGAGCGTTGCCGTTCATTACCGATCACTTTGTGCTAACCAGTCGATTGCAGGAATGGGTGGTCAGTAGCATGATGCTCGGCGCGGCAATTGGTGCGCTGTTCAATGGTTGGCTGTCGTTCCGCCTGGGACGTAAATACAGTTTGATGGCAGGGGCTATCCTGTTTGTGCTCGGTTCGATAGGGTCGGCTTTTGCGACCAGCGTAGAAATGTTAATCGCCGCTCGTGTGGTGCTTGGTATTGCCGTGGGGATTGCCTCTTATACAGCTCCACTGTACCTCTCTGAAATGGCGAGTGAAAACGTACGTGGCAAGATGATCAGTATGTACCAGTTGATGGTAACGCTGGGCATCGTGCTGGCGTTTTTATCCGACACTGCATTCAGCTATAGCGGTAACTGGCGTGCAATGTTAGGTGTTCTTGCCTTACCGGCAGTCCTGCTGATTATTCTGGTTGTTTTCCTGCCAAATAGCCCGCGCTGGCTGGCGGAGAAAGGGCGTCATATCGAGGCGGAAGAAGTGCTGCGTATGCTGCGCGATACATCAGAAAAAGCGCGAGAAGAACTTAACGAAATTCGTGAAAGCCTGAAGTTAAAACAGGGCGGTTGGGCGCTGTTTAAAATCAACCGTAACGTACGTCGTGCGGTATTCCTCGGTATGTTGTTGCAGGCGATGCAACAATTTACCGGTATGAACATCATCATGTACTACGCGCCGCGCATCTTCAAAATGGCGGGCTTTACGACGACCGAACAGCAGATGATTGCGACTCTGGTCGTAGGGCTAACCTTTATGTTTGCTACTTTTATTGCGGTGTTTACGGTAGATAAAGCCGGGCGTAAGCCGGCACTGAAAATTGGTTTCAGCGTGATGGCGCTAGGCACCCTGGTGCTGGGCTATTGCCTGATGCAGTTTGATAACGGTACGGCTTCCAGTGGCCTGTCCTGGCTCTCTGTTGGCATGACGATGATGTGTATTGCCGGTTATGCGATGAGCGCCGCGCCAGTGGTGTGGATCCTGTGCTCTGAAATTCAGCCGCTGAAATGCCGCGATTTTGGTATTACCTGTTCGACCACCACGAACTGGGTGTCGAACATGATTATCGGCGCGACCTTCCTGACGCTGCTCGACAGCATTGGTGCTGCCGGTACGTTCTGGCTCTACACCGCGCTGAACATTGCGTTTGTGGGTATTACCTTCTGGCTCATTCCGGAAACCAAGAATGTTACGCTGGAGCATATCGAACGCAAACTGATGGCAGGCGAGAAATTGAGAAATATCGGCATCTGATGTCTCTGGCCGGATGTGCTGTACATCCGGCCTTTTTTTCGCTAATAGAGATCGGGCGCCAGGCCGTTGAGTTCCTTATTCAGCCTTGCTGCATTAACTCACAAGTCAGGAGAAAGGAATGAAAACAATTGGTCTGCTAGGGGGTATGAGCTGGGAATCCACTATTCCTTACTATCGTCTGATAAATGAAGGCATTAAACAGCGACTTGGTGGGCTTCACTCTGCGCAAGTGCTGCTACATAGCGTTGATTTTCATGAAATAGAAGAGTGTCAACGTCGCGGGGAGTGGGACAAAGCAGGAGAAATTCTGGCTGAAGCGGCGCTTGGCTTACAGCGGGCGGGGGCTGAAGGCATTGTGCTATGTACCAATACGATGCACAAAGTAGCGGATGCTATCGAATCCCGTTGTTCACTGCCTTTCTTACATATTGCGGATGCCACCGGACGTGCAATTACCCGTGCCGGAATGACTCGCGTGGCGCTGCTGGGGACACGCTACACCATGGAACAGGATTTTTATCGTGGGCGACTGGCGGCGCAATTTTCCATCGACTGTCTGATCCCTGAAGCAGATGAACGGGCGAAAATTAATCGGATTATTTTTGAAGAACTGTGTCTGGGGCAATTTAGCGAAACATCGCGCACTTATTATGCGCAAGTGATTGCTCGCCTCGCAGAACAGGGCGCGCAGGGCGTCATTTTTGGCTGTACGGAAATTGGTTTACTGGTGCCAGAAGAGCGCAGTGTTCTGCCTGTGTTTGATACTGCGGCTATTCATGCCGAGGATGCAGTAGCCTTTATGCTGTCGTAATTCGCTACAAAATAGCCTCAAGAGCGGCTACCAGTTTTGGTAAACCGGTTTGTAAATGCTTGCTGAATGCCTGCACCAGTGCTGATGACGGGCGGTGCAGGGGGCGAATCAGGCTGACGGTGAAGGGAACCGCAATACTGAACCGCCGAACCACCAATCCGCTTGCCGCATAATCCAGAGCGGTGAGCGGGTTAACTACCGAAACTCCCGCCCCCGCCCGTACCATCGCGCAAACTGACGCGGCGCTATGGGTTTCTACTATCATGCGTCGTTTAACCTGATTCTCACTAAACAACTGATCCAACAGCTGGCGATAGCTGTCTGTACGGGAAAGGCTGATGTAGTTCTCACCCTGAAAATCTTCCGGTGTTAATACCTTTTTTACCGCCAGCGGATGACCTGGCGGTAAAACACACACTTCATCTAAAGACAGTAATTCGGTGCGTTCCGTACCCGCAGGTGTATGCAGCGTTTCGGTGAGTCCGAGATCATGACGCTGTGCCGAAAGCCACTCTTCAAGTAGCGGTGATTCCTGCGGGACAATGTTTAAGCTGACTTCAGGATAACGGGCCAGAAACGGTTGTAGCAGCGGCGGCAAAAAAGACTGCGAAAAGACCGGCAGGCAGGCAATAGACAGTTCTCCCTGGCGAAACTCGCGCAGACTTTCGGCGGCGCTGACGATGCGATCCAGCCCGTACCAGGAGCGCTGCACCTCTTCAAACAGACGCAGCCCTTGAACGGTAGGGTGTAATCGACCGCGTACGCGTTCAAACAGTTTCAACCCGATCACCTTTTCAAAGCGCGCCAGTTCGCGGCTGACGGTTGGCTGTGAAGTATGCAGCAGTTGTGCCGCCTCAGTCAGGCTGCCGGCGGTCATAACCGCATGAAAAATTTCAATATGACGTAAGTTAACGGCGGCCATTGGCGTTCTCTCGCAATCCGGTAATCCATATCATTTTTGCATAGACTCGACATAAATCGATATTTTTTATTCTTTTTATGATGTGGCGTAATCATAAAAAAGCACTTATCTGGAGTTTGTTATGCCACATTCACTGTTCAGCACCGATACCGATCTCACCGCCGAAAATCTACTGCGTTTGCCCTCAGAATTTGGCTGCCCGGTGTGGGTCTACGATGCGCAAATTATTCGTCGGCAGATTGCAGCGCTGAAACAGTTTGATGTGGTGCGATTCGCGCAGAAAGCCTGTTCCAATATTCATATTTTGCGCTTAATGCGTGAGCAGGGTGTGAAAGTAGATTCCGTCTCATTGGGGGAAATCGAGCGTGCGCTGGCGGCGGGATATAATTCACAAACGCATCCCGATGACATCGTCTTTACCGCGGATGTTATCGATCAGGCAACGCTTGAGCGCGTCAGTGAATTGCAAATTCCGGTGAATGCGGGGTCTGTTGATATGCTCGAGCAACTGGGTCAGGTTTCGCCAGGACATCGGGTATGGCTGCGCGTTAACCCGGGGTTTGGTCACGGACACAGCCAAAAAACCAATACCGGTGGCGAAAACAGCAAGCACGGCATCTGGTATACCGATCTTCCGGCCGCGCTGGAAGTCATACAACGTCATTATCTGCAATTGGTTGGCATTCACATGCATATCGGTTCTGGTGTTGATTATGCGCATCTGGAGCAGGTGTGTGGCGCGATGGTGCATCAGGTCATCGAATTCGGTCAGGATTTACAGGCTATTTCTGCGGGGGGCGGGCTTTCTGTTCCGTATCAGCAGGGAGAAGAGGCGGTTGATACTGAACATTATTATGGTCTGTGGCATGCCGCGCGTGAGCAAATCGCCCGCCATCTCGGTCACCCTGTGAAACTGGAAATCGAACCGGGTCGCTTCCTGGTAGCGCAGTCTGGTGTGTTAATTACCCAGGTGCGGAGCGTCAAACAAATGGGGAGTCGCCACTTTGTGCTGGTTGACGCTGGATTTAACGATCTGATGCGCCCGGCAATGTATGGCAGTTATCACCATATTAGCGCGCTGGCGGCTGATGGTCGCTCTCTTGAACATGCGCCAACGGTGGAAACCGTTGTCGCAGGGCCATTATGTGAATCGGGCGATGTCTTTACCCAGCAGGAAGGGGGGAATGTCGAAACCCGTGCCTTACCGGAAGTGAAGGCTGGCGATTATCTGGTGCTGCATGATACCGGCGCATATGGTGCGTCAATGTCATCTAACTACAATAGTCGCCCACTGTTGCCAGAAGTTCTGTTTGATAATGGTCAGGCGCGGTTGATTCGCCGCCGCCAGACCATTGAGGAATTACTGGCGCTCGAGTTGCTTTAATCGCGGCTAGTCGCTGGCTGCGTTATGACTTGCATCCAGCGACGGTGTTGAAACTGAATGGCGACGTACCAGCGTAGGACTAAAGACGTTGGTGATTTCTGGCAGTGGGCGATTATCCGCCAGCGCCAATGCCAGCTCTGCAGCCTGGGTCGCCATTGTCACTATTGGGTAACGGACCGTGGTCAGCCGTGGGCGTACATAACGTGACACCAGCACATCATCAAAACCAATCAGCGAAATTTCACCCGGTACATCAATCCCATTGTCATTGAGCACGCCCATCGCGCCTGCCGCCATCGAGTCGTTATAACAAGCCACGGCGGTGAAATTTCTGCCTCTTCCCAACAGTTCAGTCATCGCCTGTTCGCCACCGCTTTCGTCCGGTTCGCCGAAAGTCACCAGCCGATCATTAGCCGGAATACCGCTTTCGGCAAGGGCATCGTAATACCCTCGCAGACGATCTTCGGCATCAGAAATAGAGTGGTTAGAGCAGAGATAACCAATGCGCGTATGACCTTGCTGAATTAAATGGCGCGTCGCCAGCCAGGCACCGTAGCGATCGTCCAGAGCGATACAACGACTCTCAAAACCCGGAAGGATCCGGTTGATTAACACCATGCCGGGTATTTGCTTCATCAATGAGGACAAATCGGCATCCGGGATCATTTTGGCATGGACGACCAGCGCGGCGCAGCGATGGCGAATCAACTGCTCAATGGCCTGGCGCTCTTTTTGTTCGTTGTGGTAACCGTTGCCAATTAATAAGAAATTACCGGTATGGTAAGCCACCTGTTCGACCGCTTTCACCATTGCACCGAAAAACGGATCGGAAACATCACCAACGACCAGGCCAACCGTTTCAGTGGTCTGTTGCGCCAACGCGCGGGCGTTAGCGTTCGGGTGATAACTCAGAGATTCCATTGCGCTATGCACAGCCAGACGAGAAGCTTCGCTGGCTTTTGGAGAGTTATTAATGACGCGGGAAACGGTGGCGACTGAAACGCCTGCCAGTCGGGCTACATCCTTAATGGTCGCCATGAAAATACCTTTGTGGGTAAACGCTTACATTCTGTCAGTGTTACGGAAAACGCCCGTTGGTTCAAGGGGCGTTGTGATTTCAGCGTGGGAAGTGTGCGCGAAACGAGAATACGTAAGGAAAAAAAGAGATTGCAAACCTTTGGTTACACTTTGCGAAACGCTGTTGCGATTGACTGCTGGTGGCATTTGTCTACAGGTTGATAAAGTGGTGATCCCAGAGGTATTGATAGGTGAAGTCAACTTCGGGTTGAGCACATGAATTACACCAGCCTGCGCAGATGCGCAGGTTTTTTTTGCCTGTCGCAAATCTGTAACAGTAACCGACAATTTACACACCTCGTTGCATTTCCCTTCATTCCTTTGCTTTTTCTCGCTGGCGAAGCGTCGTCGTGCGGACCACAATCAAGATCCCAGAGGTATTGATTGGTGAGATTATTCGGTACGCTCTTCGTACCCTGTCTCTTGCACCAACCTGCGCGGATGCGCAGGTTTTTTTTCGCACCGACTTTACTGTCGCTCGAGCCCTTCATCTCGTGTAATCTCACCGCATTCGCATTTAATGAATAATGAGCAAAGGGAGTTGAAATGCTTTTTAGCTTTTTTCGAAATTTGTGCCTTGCTCTGTACCGCGTTCGCGTGACAGGTGACACCCAGGCGCTGAAGGGCGAGCGCGTTCTTATCACGCCCAATCACGTCTCTTTTATTGATGGCATTCTGCTGGCGCTATTTTTACCTGTTCGCCCAGTGTTTGCTGTTTACACCTCCATCAGCCAGCAGTGGTATATGCGTTGGTTGAAATCATTTATCGACTTCGTTCCTCTCGATCCGACACAGCCGATGGCAATCAAACATCTGGTTCGTTTGGTGGAACAAGGCCGTCCGGTAGTGATTTTCCCGGAGGGGCGTATCACGACCACCGGTTCGCTGATGAAAATTTACGATGGCGCCGGTTTTGTGGCGGCGAAGTCAGGCGCGACGGTTATTCCGGTGCGAATTGAAGGGGCGGAGCTTACGCACTTCAGTCGCCTGAAAGGTCTGGTTAAACGGCGCTTGTTCCCGCAAATTCATCTGCATATTTTGCCTCCCACGCAGGTGCCGATGCCAGATGCGCCGCGCGCCCGTGACCGCCGTAAAATCGCGGGGGAAATGCTGCACCAAATTATGATGGAAGCGCGTATGGCGGTACGCCCACGTGAAACGCTGTACGAATCACTACTGAGCGCAATGTACCGTTTTGGGGCCAGGAAAAAGTGTGTCGAAGACGTCAACTTTACCCCGGATACCTATCGCAAGTTGCTCACTAAAACACTGTTTGTTGGTCGCATCCTCGAAAAATATAGCGTTGAAGGGGAAAGAATCGGCTTAATGCTGCCCAATGCGGGCATTAGTGCGGCAGTGATTTTTGGGGCCATCGCCCGCCGCCGTATTCCGGCAATGATGAACTACACCGCCGGGGTAAAAGGGCTGACCAGCGCCATTACGGCGGCTGAAATCAAAACTATATTCACTTCCCGCCAGTTCCTCGACAAAGGCAAACTCTGGCATCTGCCGGAGCAGCTGACTCAGGTACGCTGGGTGTATCTGGAAGATTTAAAAGCGGATGTCACCACTGCCGACAAAGTGTGGATCTTCGCCCATCTGTTGATGCCGCGTCTGGCACAGGTAAAACAGCAGCCAGAAGAAGAGGCGCTGATCCTCTTTACCTCCGGTTCTGAAGGCCATCCGAAAGGCGTCGTCCATAGCCATAAAAGCATTCTGGCGAACGTCGAGCAGATTAAAACGATTGCCGATTTCACCACCAACGATCGCTTTATGTCGGCGTTACCGCTGTTTCACTCCTTTGGTTTAACTGTTGGCTTGTTTACGCCCCTGCTGACGGGCGCAGAAGTCTTCCTTTACCCCAGTCCATTACATTACCGCATTGTGCCTGAACTGGTGTACGACCGCAGTTGTACGGTGCTTTTCGGCACTTCGACCTTCCTTGGTCATTACGCGCGCTTCGCCAACCCGTATGACTTCTATCGTCTACGCTATGTGGTGGCTGGCGCGGAGAAACTACAAGAAAGCACCAAACGACTTTGGCAGGATAAATTTGGTCTGCGTATTCTTGAAGGCTACGGCGTGACTGAATGTGCGCCAGTGGTGTCCATCAACGTACCGATGGCAGCGAAACCCGGCACCGTCGGGCGTATTTTGCCGGGGATGGATGCACGTCTGCTGGCGATTCCGGGGATTGAAGAAGGTGGTCGCCTGCAACTAAAAGGGCCGAACATAATGAACGGCTACCTGCGGGTGGAGAAACCAGGCGTGCTGGAAGTGCCAACGGCTGAGAACATCCACGGTGAGATGGAGCGCGGCTGGTATGACACTGGCGATATCGTGCGTTTTGATGAACAGGGATTTGTGCAGATTCAGGGGCGGGCAAAACGCTTCGCCAAAATTGCCGGAGAGATGGTTTCACTGGAAATGGTGGAACAACTGGCACTTGGTGTTTCTCCAGATAAAGTCCATGCCACCGCGATTAAGAGCGACGGCAGTAAAGGCGAGGCGCTGGTATTGTTCACTACAGACAGCGAACTGACGCGCGATAAACTACAGCAATATGCCCGCGAGCACGGCGTACCGGAACTTGCCGTACCGCGTGACATTCGCTATCTGAAACAGATGCCATTACTGGGCAGCGGCAAGCCTGACTTTGTCACGTTGAAAAGTTGGGTAGACGAAGCGGAAAAACACGATGAGTGAGTCAGTGCACACTAACACTTCGCTATGGTCGAAGGGAATGAAAGCAGTTATTGCCGCGCAGTTTCTCTCTGCGTTTGGCGATAACGCGCTGCTGTTTGCCACTCTGGCGCTACTGAAAGCGCAGTTCTACCCGGACTGGAGTCAGCCAATCCTGCAAATGGTGTTTGTGGGCGCTTACATTCTTTTTGCGCCGTTTGTCGGTCAGGTGGCGGATAGCTTTGCGAAAGGCCGGGTAATGATGTTTGCCAACGGCCTTAAGTTGCTGGGTGCTGCCAGTATTTGTTTTGGCATTAATCCGTTTCTCGGTTATACGCTGGTGGGCGTCGGTGCAGCGGCTTATTCTCCGGCGAAATACGGTATTCTTGGCGAGTTAACTACCGGTAATCAGTTAGTGAAAGCTAACGGCTTGATGGAAGCCTCCACCATTGCGGCGATTTTACTCGGTTCCGTAGCCGGTGGCGTGCTGGCGGACTGGCATGTTCTTGCTGCGCTGGCGGCCTGTGCGCTGGCTTATGCTGGCGCGGTAGCCGCAAATCTCTACATTCCGAAACTGGCGGCGGCGCGTCCGGGACAGTCGTGGAATCTCATCAACATGGCCCGCAGCTTTATCTCTGCTTGCGCTGTATTATGGCACAACGGTGAAACACGATTTTCGCTGGTGGGAACCAGTTTATTCTGGGGCGCGGGGGTTACGTTGCGTTTCCTGTTGGTGCTGTGGGTGCCGGTGGCGCTGGGCATTACCGATAACGCGACCCCGACCTACCTCAACGCGATGGTGGCGATTGGCATCGTGGTTGGTGCGGGGGCGGCAGCAAAACTGGTCACCCTGGAAACCGTATCACGCTGCATGCCAGCCGGCATTTTGATTGGCGTGGTGGTGCTGATTTTCTCCCTGCAACACGAACTGCTGCCAGCCTATGCCTTGCTGATGTTGATTGGCGTACTTGGGGGCTTTTTTGTCGTACCGCTCAATGCATTATTACAGGAGCGAGGCAAAAAAAGCGTCGGGGCGGGGAATGCGATTGCAGTACAAAATCTCGGCGAAAACAGCGCCATGCTGCTGATGTTGGGAATTTACTCGCTGGCAGTAATGGTAGGCATCCCCGTAGTGCCCATAGGCATTGGCTTTGGTGCACTGTTTGCGCTGGCAATAACGGCGCTGTGGATTTGGCAACGCCGTCATTAATCTTTTGCCAGATGGCACATTCAGCCATCTGGCGAAGGTCACATTCCCGAAGGGTGCATACCTTTCGGATACTTCACGCTGTAAGAGAATGGCAGACTCACGTTCTCTTTGCCTGACAGTTTCAGCGTCCAGGTAAGTTCACCCGTTTTCGCATCAAACTGCGCCTGCCCGTACTGCATTTTTTCTACCGTAATATCACTATTAGCACTGACTGGGATCTGGTCGAGCAGAGTGATATCCACCGCTTCACCGTAGCTGTTCTTCACATTAAGGGTGTAACTGAAGTTACGTATTGCGCTGTCGTTAAAGATAGATAACGCATTCTCTTTTTTGAGTGCGGCTTTACGCTGAATAATCAACTTAGGATCGCGGTTAAGCTGAATATCCAGCGACTTGCCATCTTCCGGCGGCTGCAAATAACCCACGCCGGTACGGTTGTTGCCAAAGAAGATCTGACTTTCTCCGGGGATTAAATTTAACTGTTCCCACTCTTTAATTTGCACCTGGAGCCAGGCGTCATTACTGATCTTTGGAATAGCAAAGAAGCGATATTTACCGTTGACCGACTCTTCCTTAATGACCACCGTGCGCGCGGTATTATCGCTGTCGATTTGCCACGGCAGCGAAAGTGCATAGCGAACATTTTGCGCGGTGAAACTTTCTGGTTGCGGTGAAACGGGCGCTGCCGATGCCGCATACATGCGCCCGGCTCGTTGCTCCCTTGTTTTTTGCATCTCTGTCTCCAGGGCTTTCTGCAATTCTGAGGCATCCTGGTCAGAGGACTCTCGCGAACGCTGTTCCATTACGGGTTCCCGCTTATAAGTTGATGCTGAAAGCGAGCCGCCACCATACTCCGGTACATCCACATACTGTGTTTCCAGTTGCGGCAAGGTGAGATGAGTATCAGGTTCATTGGTCGAGAGCACGAGATTAACGTTTTTCCATGCAAGCCCGGTGTACTGGCGAATATTAGCCTTATAAACCAGACGAAGCGGTTGGTTGATAGCACTTGCGTGAACATCATAGAGCGGCGTCCATGCGGCATTTGGCGTCATATAGCGCACCACTGCCTTCGCCGTGACGGCTTGGGGGGCATAGACCTTAGCGATAATAACCTGTGGATCATCGGCAGCCTCTGAATCGCCGTTACTCATACTCTCGCGTTGCTCCAGCTTTTCAATTTCAAGCTGGTTATCAGCAAGTTTCTGCGTCAACTCATTGTCGGCTCGTAGTAACTCACCATTTTTCTCTTTCACCATTTGCAGATACTTGCCAACTTCGGCGGCACTTTTATTGGTTAATGTGCTATTTGCCTCTAATACCTTAATTTGAGCCGCAATATTGTTTTTCTCGGCGGTTAGTTTTGCCTGTTCCACCTTTGCTGCTTTTAACTGTTGCTGAATCTCTGACGGCAACGCATTCGGCTGTGTTTCCATTAGCGCGATACGTGAGGAAAGCACCGTCACTCCGTTATCGATAGAGATAGCGATGCTGTCGTCGGTTACTGAATTGGCAATATGGGTGAAGATGATTTCGCTTTCACCTGCCGGTAAGTTGAGTGTCTCTTCACCTTGCAGGCTGGCACCATGCAGATAAACCGTGACGTCTTTCAGCGTTAACGGTTGGGTTAATTGCGCACTCCAAACGGAAGAAACGGAACCGACAAACAGCATAGCGAGAGGAAGTGGTCTTAGAATCAACATGGTTATCCTTAACAAGCATTGAAACGCGCGCTGGCGTTGACCGAAAGAGTCTATTGCGCTTTGTCAGGAAAGATGCGGCGAAAAGTAGTGAATATATTCTGAAAAGTGGGAAAAAAGACGCCTGGCGCAAAACGCCAGGCGAGAGGATCACGGTGCCGGATAAGTATAAACCTGATGCACCGCTTCAATTTCTGCCAACACGTCTTCGCTTAACTCCAGATGCAAACTTTCGACGTTAGTTTTCAGCTGTTCCATCGTTGTTGCGCCCAGCAGAGTGCTGGCAACAAACGGTTGACGACGCACAAAGGCCAGCGCCATCTGAGCTGGATCCAGACCATGACGTTTGGCTATATCAACATACGCCGCGACGGCTTTTTGCGTTTGCTCACCGCTGTAGCGAGTGAAGCGGCTAAAGAGCGTATTGCGCGCGCCAGCCGGTTTTGCGCCGTTGAGATATTTCCCGCTCAACGTACCAAAACCCAGACACGAATAAGCCAGTAACTCGACGCCTTCATACTGGCTGACTTCAGCAAGGCCCACTTCAAAGCTGCGATTTAACAAGCTGTAGGGGTTTTGAATAGTGACGATACGCGGCAGGTCGTGTTTATCCGCGAGATGTAAATAGCGCATTACGCCAAATGCGGTTTCATTCGACACGCCGATATAACGAATTTTTCCCGCGCGTTGGTACTCTGCCAGTGCGTCCAGCGTATCCAGCAGCGAAACTGCAGGCGCAGAATCTGTCCAGCTATAACCGAGCTTGCCGAAACAGTTGGTGGGGCGCTGTGGCCAATGCACCTGATAGAGATCGAGATAATCAGTCTGCAGACGCTTGAGGCTGTCATGCAGAGCTTCGCGAATATTCTTCCTGTCCAGCGCCTGATCCGGGCGGATCCCCTTGTCATTATTACGCGACGGTCCGCTCACTTTGGAGGCGATAATTAACTTTTCGCGGTTGCCATGTTTTGCCAGCCAGTTACCGACATAGGTTTCGGTTAACCCCTGAGTTTCGGGGCGTGGCGGTACCGGGTACATCTCGGCAACGTCGATAAGGTTAATGCCCTGAGCAACGGCATAGTCGAGTTGTGCGTGGGCGTCGGCTTCGCTGTTCTGTTCACCAAACGTCATCGTGCCAAGCCCCAGCGTGCTGACTTCCAGCGAGCTGTGGGGTATACGGTGATATTGCATAGCCGTTTCCTTTTTATAATCACGACATAAGGAATATAAAAATGGCAGAGGGAAGGGAAAAGGGAAAGAGAAAAATCTTAAGGTCAGCCGGATGCTGACCTTATTTTTTAACGTTCAATAATTTGCGAAACATCATCACGGTTTATTTGCATCGCGTTACCTTGCTGATCGTGATAACTCACCAGCCCGGTGTCATCATCAATTTCCGGTTTTCCATCTGTCAAAATCATACGGCCATCTTTGGTCGCCATGACGTAATCACTGGAACAGCCGGAAACGGCAAATGCCAGTCCGACTGCAGAAATTAATACTGCCCATTTTTTCATCCGGTCATCCTCACCTATTTTGCCCATTAATGATAATAGACTGTTTATAATCTGACGTTATACATCATGAAAGCAGGAAAATCTTAAACTGTGAGGAAGAGATCTGGCCGAACGCTCTCCCGCAGGAGAGCGAACGGAATATCAGAGCGGATTCTTTTTGTTGCGAATCAGGTTGAGGCTTTCAACCGCAATAGAGAAGAACATCGCGAAGTAGATGTAACCTTTCGGTACGTGGATATCGAAACTTTCCAGAATCAGGGTAAAGCCCACCAGAATCAGGAAAGAGAGCGCCAGCATTTTTACCGAAGGGTGGCGTTCGACAAAATCACCAATCGAGCGCGCGGCGAACATCATCACGCCTACGGCAATCACCACTGCTGCCATCATTATGAATAAGTGATCTGACAGGCCTACAGCGGTAATCACCGAGTCGAGGCTGAAAATAATATCCAGCAGCATAATCTGCACGATAGCGCCGAGGAATGATGAAACGCGAGTTTTCAATCCTTCTTCTTCACCTTCGATGGATTCGTGGATTTCCTTGCTGGCTTTCCAGATAAGGAACAGACCGCCGAGTAACAAAATTAAATCGCGAGCGGAAATTTCCTGACTGAATATTGTAAAAAGCGGATTCGTCAGACGCGTGACCCAGGCAATAGACGCCAGCAACGCCAGACGCATGACCATAGCCGCTGCCAAACCCAGACGCCGCGCGTGGCCACGTTGTGCTGTGGGTAGTTTTGCCACCACCAGCGAGAGGAAAATAATATTATCGATCCCAAGAACGATCTCCAGCAGCGTCAGCGTACCGAGCGCAAGCCAGGCGTTAGGATCGGTTACCCATGCAAATAACATCAAACAAAGCCCTGCCAAAAAAATGAAGCGGTAATTATATGCCCGGAATGCGGCAGGTCAAAGCGATGGGTGCTGGATCAAAAAATGACGAGCCAATAGTGCACTGGTGAAATTCTTCTTTAAATAAAAGCCGCGTGGCAGTGTCAGAATCGGTTCACCCTGGGAACCAATGGCTTCGGTGAGCGCTTTCGCATTCGCCGCTTTAGGTCTTATCTGTAAATATTCCCCGTGACGAGCGGTAATTCTTTCAACCTGACCAAGAACAATCATATCCATTAATTCTTCCCAGTCTTCGCGTAACTGCCGTTCCTCTTCGTCATTTGGACTCCACAGTAATGGCGACCCTACGCGCCGCTGCGCCAGAGGAATACTGCGCTCGCCTTCTACAGGTATCCACAGCACGCGTTTTAACTTGTGACGTACATGGCTGGTTTCCCAGGTGACGCCGCTATTGCCGGTTAAAGGCGCCACGCAAACGAAAGTGGTTTCCAGAGGACGGCCAAGGCTATCCACAGGAATCGTTTTTAGCTCTACGCCCAGGGCCGCAAAATCTTGTTCAGGTTTACTGCCTGCGCTTGCGCCAAGCCAAATTTCCAGCAACACGCCTATCCAGCCTTTATCGCGCTTTAAATTCTCCGGTGCAACCAGCCCGGCAAGTGCCGCCAGCTCACCCAATGTGTAACCGGAAAGTTGCTGTGCTTGCGCAAATAACTGCGCTTCAGTTTCTGGTGGAGAGAGCAATGGGCGAGGCTGGAGCATGGTGTTATACCTTGATTAAAAATTGAGCAGCAATTTTATACCGGATATGCCAAGTGTAACTTTTTCCACGCGTGTTATTCAATTGCATGATTTATATTGCTTTTTAGGCTTCAGATAACCACGTTGCGCAACGTATGGGGAGGTTTTCCAAATCTGGTCACTGAAAATAAACAGGATCTTACACCATGTTATCCACAGAAAGCTGGGATAACTGTGAAAAACCCTCACTACTGTTTCCATTTACAGCCTTGACGTGCGACGAAACTCCAATTTTTAGTGATGCGGTGCTTAACTTATTGGCACATTCTGTGGATAAATACGACATTGGTTGATCTTTCACCACCTCGTATACAGCGAGTGTGATACAGGTCACGATTTTACCTGTTTGGTAGCGATTTAAGCACCTAGTTCATTGATTAGTAATTATTATTTTGTAATGCCTGAATCAGGGGTGTTCAGAATGCTCTGGGTTTTCCCGTAGTAATTCCGTAGTTCTTCACAACTCTATCCACAGAAAAGGTGAATAAAAACGGTGATGTTCCCCCTCTGCTGTTTATAACTCTGCACTTAACTGTGAGTTATTCAATTGTTATTAGTGTGTAATGCCTTGCAGAGAGTGGTTTACCGCCTTCCAGGAGTATGAAACAATCATTCGCATATAAAGTTTTATTTTGAGGTAGTCCGGTGATTGATGACGATGGCTACCGCCCAAACGTAGGTATCGTGATTTGTAATCGTCAGGGGCAAGTAATGTGGGCCCGTCGATTTGGTCAGCACTCCTGGCAATTTCCGCAAGGCGGAATTAACCCCGGAGAATCCGCAGAACAGGCGATGTACCGTGAATTGTTTGAAGAAGTAGGATTAAGCCGTAAAGACGTTCGAATCCTTGCTTCAACGCGTAACTGGTTGCGCTACAAATTACCAAAACGTTTGGTGCGTTGGGACACGAAGCCGGTGTGTATCGGCCAAAAACAAAAATGGTTTCTCTTGCAGCTGGTGAGCGGCGATGCGGAAATCAATATGCAAACCAGCAGTACACCAGAGTTTGACGGCTGGCGTTGGGTAAGTTACTGGTATCCGGTCAGACAGGTGGTGTCATTTAAACGTGATGTCTACCGCAGGGTAATGAAAGAGTTTGCGAGTGTTGTGATGGCGCTACAGGACAATACGCCTAAACCACAAAACGCATCTACTTATCGACGTAAAAGAGGTTAAGTCACGCCAATTATGCTCACTCGCCTGCGCGAAATAGTCGAAAAGGTAGCCAGTGCTCCCCGCCTTAACGAGGCGTTGAATATTCTGGTTACCGACATCTGTCTTGCGATGGATACCGAAGTCTGTTCGGTCTACCTGGCCGATCACGACCGACGTTGTTACTACCTGATGGCGACTCGGGGGCTGAAAAAACCGCGAGGTCGCACCGTAACGCTCGCGTTTGATGAAGGGATCGTCGGCCTGGTTGGCAGGCTGGCGGAACCGATAAACCTTGCGGATGCGCAAAAACACCCCAGCTTCAAATATGTCCCCTCCGTAAAAGAAGAGCGTTTCCGTGCTTTCTTAGGCGTTCCGATTATTCAGCGTCGCCAATTGCTTGGCGTGCTGGTGGTGCAGCAACGAGAGCTACGCCAGTACGATGAAAGCGAAGAATCCTTTCTGGTGACGCTCGCCACCCAGATGGCGGCCATTCTTTCCCAGTCGCAGTTGACTGCCTTATTCGGACAATATCGCCAGACGCGAATCCGCGCATTACCGGCTGCACCCGGCGTGGCTATTGCCGAAGGTTGGCAGGATGCTACTTTACCCTTAATGGAACAGGTGTATCAGGCATCAACGCTGGATCCAGCGCTGGAACGTGAGCGCCTGACCGGAGCGCTGGAAGAGGCAGCTAACGAATTTCGTCGTTACAGCAAACGCTTTGCTGCCGGGGCGCAGAAAGAAACGGCGGCCATTTTCGATCTTTACTCGCACCTGCTTTCCGACACCCGTTTGCGTCGCGAACTGTTTGCCGAGGTGGATAAAGGCTCGGTCGCAGAGTGGGCTGTGAAAACGGTCATTGAAAAATTTGCTGAACAGTTTGCCGCGCTAAGTGATAACTATCTCAAAGAGCGCGCTGGCGATTTACGCGCGCTGGGCCAGCGGTTGCTGTTTCACCTTGATGATGCAAATCAGGGGTCGAACGCCTGGCCGGAACGTTTCATTCTGGTGGCAGATGAATTGTCGGCGACGACCCTTGCGGAGTTGCCCCAGGATCGCTTAGTCGGCGTCGTCGTACGCGATGGTGCGGCCAACTCCCATGCGGCGATTATGGTGCGCGCGCTGGGTATTCCTACCGTGATGGGGGCGGACATTCAACCTTCAGTGCTGCATCATCGGACGCTGATTGTTGATGGTTATCGCGGGGAATTACTGGTCGACCCGGAACCGGTGCTGCTACAAGAATACCAACGGCTAATTAGCGAAGAAAATGAGCTAAGCCGACTGGCGGAAGATGACGTCAATTTACCCGCACAGTTAAAAAGCGGTGAGCGCATTAAAGTCATGCTCAATGCGGGTTTAAGCCCGGAACATGAAGAAAAACTGGGCAGCCGTATTGATGGCATCGGCCTTTATCGCACTGAAATTCCTTTCATGTTGCAAAGCGGTTTCCCGTCGGAAGAAGAGCAGGTGGCGCAATATCAGGGCATGTTGCAAATGTTCAATGATAAGCCTGTCACGCTGCGCACGCTGGATGTTGGTGCTGATAAGCAACTGCCTTACATGCCTATCAGCGAAGAGAATCCATGTCTGGGTTGGCGTGGGATCCGCATTACGCTCGATCAGCCGGAGATCTTTTTGATCCAGGTGCGGGCGATGCTGCGTGCTAATGCAGCAACGGGCAACCTGAACATCTTATTGCCGATGGTCACAAGCCTCGATGAAGTTGACGAAGCACGCCGCCTGATTGAACGTGCCGGACGTGAAGTCGAGGAGATGATCGGCTATGCGATCCCCAAACCGCGTATCGGTATCATGCTGGAAGTGCCATCGATGGTGTTTATGCTGCCGCATCTGGCAAACCGGGTCGATTTTATCTCTGTTGGCACCAACGATCTGACTCAATACATCCTGGCTGTTGATCGTAACAACACGCGAGTTGCGAACATTTATGACAGCTTGCATCCTGCGATGTTACGTGCGCTGGCAATGATCGCCCGGGAAGCGGAAACGCAAGGAATAGATCTCCGTTTGTGTGGCGAAATGGCGGGAGATCCTATGTGCGTAGCAATCCTCATTGGGCTTGGGTATCGCCATCTGTCTATGAACGGGCGTTCTGTTGCGCGCGTAAAATATTTGCTGCGGCGCATTGATTTTGCCGAAGCAGAAAACCTTGCGCAGCGCAGCCTGGAAGCACAACTGGCGACTGAAGTTCGTCATCAGGTTGCGGCATTTATGGAGCGTCGCGGCATGGGTGGGCTGATTCGCGGGGGGCTATAGCGCGGATCGTATACATATCTTTTAACGGTATCCGGCAACCAGCCTGGTCCCCTTGTGCTATTATTCGCACCTTTGGAGCGCCTGGAACCTGCGGCGCGCATTTCAATCGCTGTTCTCTTTCAGCGAAATAACAAGAACTTGTGGTGACAGATGACCAGTAGCTATCTGCATTTTCCGGAATTCGATCCGGTCATTTTCTCAATAGGACCCGTTGCGCTTCACTGGTACGGCCTGATGTATCTGGTAGGTTTCATTTTTGCGATGTGGCTGGCAACACGTCGTGCGAACCGTCCGGGGAGCGGCTGGACCAAAAATGAAGTTGAAAACTTACTCTATGCGGGTTTCCTTGGCGTTTTCCTTGGCGGACGTATTGGGTATGTTCTGTTCTACAACTTCCCGCAGTTTATGGCCGATCCGCTGTATCTGTTCCGTGTCTGGGACGGCGGCATGTCCTTCCACGGCGGCCTGATTGGTGTGATTGTGGTGATGATTATCTTCGCCCGCCGCACCAAACGTTCCTTCTTCCAGGTCTCTGATTTTATCGCACCGCTTATTCCGTTTGGTCTTGGCGCCGGGCGTCTGGGCAACTTTATTAACGGTGAATTGTGGGGCCGCGTTGACCCGAACTTCCCGTTTGCCATGCTGTTCCCGGGTTCCCGTACCGAAGATATTCTGTTGCTGCAAAACAATCCGCAGTGGCAGTCCATTTTTGATACTTACGGCGTGCTGCCTCGCCACCCGTCACAGTTGTACGAACTGCTGCTGGAAGGTGTGGTGCTGTTTATTATCCTCAACCTGTATATTCGTAAACCGCGCCCGATGGGGGCCGTGTCTGGTTTGTTCCTGATTGGCTACGGCGCGTTTCGCATCATTGTTGAGTTTTTCCGCCAGCCCGACGCGCAGTTTACCGGTGCCTGGGTGCAGTACATCAGCATGGGGCAAATTCTTTCCATCCCGATGATCGTCGCGGGTGTGATCATGATGGTCTGGGCATATCGTCGCAGCCCACAGCAACACGTTTCCTGAGGAACCATGAAACAGTATTTAGAACTGATGCAAAAAGTGCTCGACGAAGGCACACAGAAAAACGACCGTACTGGAACCGGAACGCTTTCCATTTTTGGTCATCAGATGCGTTTTAACCTGCAGGATGGATTCCCGCTGGTGACAACCAAACGTTGCCACCTGCGTTCCATCATCCACGAACTACTGTGGTTCCTGCAGGGCGATACTAACATTGCTTATCTGCACGAAAACAATGTCACCATCTGGGACGAATGGGCTGATGAAAACGGTGACCTCGGCCCGGTATATGGCAAACAGTGGCGCGCCTGGCCAACGCCGGATGGACGTCATATTGACCAGATAACCACAGTGCTGAACCAGTTGAAAAACGACCCGGATTCCCGCCGCATTATTGTTTCGGCGTGGAACGTGGGGGAACTGGATAAAATGGCACTGGCTCCATGCCATGCCTTCTTCCAGTTCTATGTCGCAGACGGCAAACTCTCTTGCCAGCTTTATCAACGCTCCTGTGACGTCTTCCTGGGGCTGCCGTTTAACATCGCCAGCTATGCGTTACTGGTGCATATGATGGCGCAGCAGTGCGATCTTGAAGTGGGTGATTTTGTCTGGACCGGTGGCGACACGCACCTGTACAGCAACCATATGGATCAAACCCATCTGCAATTAAGCCGTGAACCGCGTCCGCTGCCGAAGCTGATTATTAAACGTAAACCCGAATCCATCTTCGACTACCGTTTCGAAGACTTTGAGATTGAAGGCTACGATCCGCATCCGGGCATTAAGGCACCGGTGGCTATCTAATAACGAAACATCCTGCCAGAGCCGACGCCAGTGTGCGTCGGTTTTTTTTATCCTCTGTTAAATTCTTCGAGACGCCTTCCCGAAATTTTGCAACGCCCTGCAACAGGGTAAATAGTCCGGAAGACGTGCCGAAGAAATAGAAACTGGCACTCGTCTTTTTTTCTCCGCGCCGCATACTGCCGGCATGAAAACACAACGTGGTTATACGCTGATTGAAACGCTGGTCGCGATGCTGATTTTGGTCATGCTAAGTGCAAGTGGTCTCTATGGCTGGCAGTACTGGCAGCAGTCGCAACGGTTATGGCAAACCGCCAGCCAGGCGCGAGACTATTTGCTCTATTTACGTGAGGATGCCAACTGGCATAACCGCGACCACAGTATCGGTGTCATCAGGGAGGGAACGTCATGGTGTCTTGCGAGTGCCGCCGCTGGGGCGAATACCTGTCATGGCAGTTCACCGCTGGTCTTTGTGCCTCGCTGGCCCGAAGTCGAAATGAGCGACCTGACACCTTCGCTCACTTTCTTTGGCCTACGCAATACTGCATGGGCCGGACATATTCGCTTCAAAAATTCAGCGGGCGAGTGGTGGTTGGTGGTTTCTCCGTGGGGAAGGCTCCGGCTTTGTCAGCAAGGAGAAACAGAAGGATGCCTGTAAAAGAGCAAGGTTTTTCTCTGCTGGAAGTGCTGATTGCTATGGCAATCAGTAGCGTACTGCTGCTGGGAGCTGCGCGATTTCTGCCCGCATTACAGCGTGAAAGTTTGATTACTACTCGCAAGCTGGCGCTGGAAGATGAAATCTGGCTGCGGGTATTTACAGTCGCGAAGCATCTCCAGAGAGCAGGTTATTGTCATGGAACCTGCTCTGGTGAAGGGCTGAAAATTGTTGGGCAGGGTGACTGTATCATTGTGCAGTGGGATGCGAACAGTAACGGCATTTGGGAGCGTGAGCCGGGAAAAGAATCCGACCAGATTGGATTTCGTCTGAAAGAACATGTGCTGGAAACGCTACGCGGTGCGACATCTTGTGAAGGTAAGGGCTGGGATAAAGTCACTAATCCGGATGCCATCATTATCGATACTTTTCAGGTCATGCGTCAGGATGTCAGCGGTTTCTCGCCGACGTTGACGGTTAATATGCGCGGCGCCAGTAAGGCTGAACCACAAACCGTGGTGGATGCCAGCTATAGCGTAACAGGATTCAACCTATGAACCGTGAACGGGGAGTTTCATCGCTGGCACTGGTTCTGATGCTGCTGGTTTTGGGCAGCTTGCTGTTACAAGGAATGAGTCAGCAGGATCGTAGTTTTGCCTCTCGCGTGACAATGGAAAGCCAGTCATTGCGCCGACAGGCCATTGTGCAGTCGGCGCTTGAGTGGGGGAAAATGCATGCCTGGCAGGTACAGCAAGCTGTTCAGTGTTCGCAATACGCCGCAACGGGTGCTCAAGCTTGCCTGCGAAGACTTGCGGATAATAAAGCCTTGCTAATAGCCGGTTATGAAGACGTTTCATTATGGCGAATGGGGGAAGTCATCGATGGGAATATCGTATTTTCGCCACATGGCTGGAGTGATTTTTGTCCGCTGAAAGAGGAGGCGTTATGTCAGCTTCCCTGAAGAATCAGCAAGGTTTTAGCCTGCCGGAGGTGATGTTGGCGATGGTACTGATGGTGATGATTGTCACTGCGTTATCTGGTTACCAGCGAACATTAAGCACCAGTCTTGCCAGCAGAAACCAGTACCAGCAGCTCTGGCGGCACGCCTGGCAGCAAGCACAACTGCGCGCGATTTCGCCACCTGCAAACTGGCAGGTCAACCGAATGCAGACATCGCAGGCGGGATGTGTCAGCATCAGCGTTACGCTATTTTCACCCGGGGGCAGAGAAGGCGAGATGACCCGCCTGCATTGCCCGAATCGTCAGTAGTCAGGAGCCGCTATGTTAAGGGTCTACCATTCCAATCGTCTGGACGTACTGGAAGCGTTGATGGAGTTTATTGTCGAACGCGAACGGCTGGACGATCCTTTCGAGCCAGAAATGATTCTGGTGCAAAGTACCGGTATGGCGCAGTGGCTGCAAATGACTCTGTCGCAGAAATTCGGCATTGCGGCAAACATTGATTTTCCGCTGCCTGCGAGCTTTATCTGGGATATGTTTGTCCGTGTATTACCGGAGATCCCCAAAGAGAGCGCCTTTAACAAGCGGAGTATGAGCTGGAAACTGATGACTCTGCTGCCGCAACTGCTGGATCGCGAAGATTTTACACTATTGCGTCATTACCTGACTGACGATAGCGACAAGCGAAAACTGTTTCAGCTTTCCTCAAAAGCGGCGGACCTGTTTGACCAATATCTGGTCTATCGCCCGGACTGGCTGGCGCAGTGGGAAGCCGGGCATCTGGTTGAAGGGCTGGGAGAAGCGCAGGTCTGGCAAGCTCCGTTGTGGAAGGCGCTGGTGGAATATACCCATGAACTCGGGCAACCGCGCTGGCACCGTGCCAATCTCTATCAACGCTTTATCGAAACACTGGAGTCTGCGACGACCTGCCCACCCGGCTTACCTTCGCGCGTCTTTATATGCGGTATTTCTGCGTTACCGCCTGTTTATCTCCAGGCGCTACAGGCGCTGGGTAAACATATTGAAATCCATCTCCTGTTTACCAACCCTTGCCGTTATTACTGGGGCGATATTAAAGATCCTGCTTATCTGGCGAAACTGCTGACCCGCCAGCGTCGACACAGTTTTGAAGATCGCAAATTGCCGCTATTTCGCGATAGCGAAAATGCCGGACAGCTCTTTAACAGTGACGGTGAACAGGATGTCGGCAACCCGCTACTGGCCTCCTGGGGCAAGTTGGGGCGCGACTATATCTATCTCCTTTCCGATCTGGAGAACAGTCAGGAGCTGGACGCCTTTGTCGATGTCACGCCAGACAATCTGCTGCATAACATACAGTCCGACATTCTGGAACTGGAAAACCGCGCCGTTGCGGGCGTGAACCTCGAAGAGTTTTCCCGTAGCGACAACAAACGCCCGCTTGACCCGCAGGATAGCAGTATCACCTTCCACGTTTGCCATAGCCCGCAGCGTGAAGTTGAAGTTTTGCACGATCGCCTGCTGGCGATGCTGGAGGAAGATCCGACACTTACTCCGCGCGATATCATCGTGATGGTGGCCGACATCGACAGCTACAGTCCGTTTATTCAGGCCGTGTTTGGCAGTGCGCCAGCGGATCGGTATCTGCCTTACGCCATTTCCGACCGTCGGGCGCGGCAGTCGCATCCCGTGCTGGAAGCGTTTATCAGCCTGTTATCGTTGCCGGACAGCCGCTTTGTATCGGAGGATGTGCTGGCATTACTGGATGTGCCGGTGCTGGCGGCGCGGTTTGACATTACCGAAGAAGGGCTGCGTTACTTGCGCCAGTGGGTCAACGAATCCGGCATTCGTTGGGGCATAGATGACGATAACGTTCGTGAGCTGGAACTCCCCGCTACCGGACAACACACCTGGCGATTTGGCCTGACGCGTATGTTACTAGGCTACGCGATGGAAAGTGCTCAGGGGGAATGGCAATCGGTTCTACCTTATGATGAATCGAGCGGCTTAATTGCAGAACTGGTAGGACACCTGGCGTCACTGCTAATGCAGCTAAACATCTGGCGTCGCGGGCTGGCGCAGGAGCGCCCGCTTGAAGAGTGGCTGCCGGTTTGCCGCGATATGCTCAATGCCTTCTTCCTGCCGGATGCGGAAACCGAAGCGGCGATGACGCTTATTGAGCAACAATGGCAGGCGATTATTGCTGAAGGTTTAGGTGCGCAGTATGGCGACGCAGTGCCACTATCGTTGTTGCGTGATGAACTGGCACAACGCCTGGATCAAGAACGTATCAGCCAGCGTTTTCTCGCAGGCCCGGTCAACATTTGTACTCTGATGCCGATGCGTTCAATTCCGTTCAAAGTGGTTTGCCTGCTGGGGATGAACGACGGAGTTTACCCACGCCAGCTTGCGCCATTGGGCTTTGACCTGATGAGCCAGAAACCGAAGCGCGGTGACCGTAGCCGTCGTGATGACGACCGCTATCTGTTCCTGGAAGCGTTAATTTCCGCGCAACAAAAACTCTATATCAGCTATATCGGCCGCTCTATTCAGGATAACAGCGAACGATTCCCGTCAGTTCTGGTGCAGGAACTGATCGACTATATCGGGCAAAGCCATTATCTACCGGGCGATGAAGCGCTTAACTGTGATGAAAGCGAGGCAAGGGTAAAAGCGCATCTTACTTGCCACCATACCCGGATGCCGTTTGACCCGCAAAACTACCAGACCGGTAACTTACAAAGCTATGCGCGCGAGTGGCTACCCGCGGCCAGCCAGGCAGGTAAGGCACATTCTGAATTTGTTCAGCCGCTACCGTTTACCTTGCCGGAAACTGTGCCGCTGGAGACGCTACAACGATTCTGGGCGCATCCGGTGCGGGCGTTTTTCCAGATGCGTTTGCAGGTGAACTTCCGTACCGAAGACAGCGAAATTCCCGACACCGAACCTTTTATTCTTGAAGGGCTTAGTCGTTATCAAATCAACCAGCAGTTATTAAATGCACTGGTTGAGCAGGATGATGCCGAACGCTTGTTCCGCCGATTCCGGGCGGCAGGTGATTTGCCGTATGGTGCCTTTGGTGAAATTTTCTGGGAAACGCAGTGTCAGGAGATGCAGCAACTTGCCGACAGAGTCATTGCCTGTCGTCAGCCGGGCCAGAGCATGGAAATTGATCTCGCCTGCAACGGCGTGCAAATAACGGGCTGGTTGCCGCAGGTCCAGTCGGATGGCCTGTTGCGCTGGCGTCCCTCTTTGTTAAGTGTGGCGCAGGGAATGCAACTTTGGCTGGAACACCTTGTCTACTGTGCCAGCGGTGGTAATGGTGAAAGTCGCCTTTTTCTACGCAAAGACGGCGAGTGGCGTTTTCCGCCGCTTGCAGCCGAACAGGCTTTACATTACCTCTCACAGCTGATTGAAGGGTATCGTGAAGGTATGTCCGCGCCATTGCTGGTATTACCTGAAAGCGGCGGTGCATGGTTAAAAACCTGTTATGACGCAGAAAACGATGCCATGCTGGACGACGAATCCACGTTGCAAAAAGCTCGTTCGAAATTCCTTCAGGCTTACGAAGGCAACATGATGGTGCGTGGCGAAGGTGATGATATCTGGTATCAACGGCTATGGCGGCAATTAACGCCAGAGACAATGGAAGCCATCGTTAAACAGTCGCAACGTTTCCTGTTACCGCTGTTTCGCTTTAATCAGTCATGAGTGCTGTATAAAAATTGCGCAATTCATTAGCTTACTTTATGATGCGCACCAGTCACGGACTGATGGATATATAGACATAGGCTGACTCGTTCAGCACAAGATTAAATTCTGGCAGATGATTTACGTTAACGTGTTGAATCTGGTTGGAAAATAAAGTTGATAATGAGGTCCGTGAATGCCCCGCAGCACCTGGTTCAAAGCATTATTGTTGTTTGTCGCCCTCTGGGCACCCTTAAGTCAGGCAGAAACGGGATGGCAGCCGATTCAGGAAACCATCCGTAAAAGTGATAAAGATAACCGCCAGTATCAGGCTGTGCGTCTGGATAACGGTATGGTGGTATTGCTGGTTTCAGATCCGCAGGCGGTTAAATCGCTTTCGGCGCTGGTGGTGCCCGTTGGGTCGCTGGAAGATCCTGAGGCTTATCAGGGGCTGGCGCATTACCTTGAACACATGAGTTTGATGGGGTCGAAAAAATACCCTCAAGCTGATAGCCTGGCCGAATATCTCAAAATGCATGGCGGCAGTCACAATGCCAGCACTGCGCCGTATCGCACGGCTTTCTATCTGGAAGTTGAGAACGACGCCTTGCCTGGTGCGGTAGACCGCCTGGCCGATGCTATTGCTGAACCCTTGCTCGACAAGAAATATGCCGAACGTGAGCGTAATGCGGTGAACGCTGAATTAACCATGGCGCGTACGCGTGACGGGATGCGCATGGCACAGGTCAGCGCAGAAACCATTAACCCGGCACACCCCGGTTCAAAGTTTTCTGGTGGTAACCTCGAAACTTTAAGCGATAAACCTGGTAATCCGGTGCAGCAGGCGCTGAAAGATTTCCACGAGAAGTACTATTCCGCCAATCTGATGAAGGCGGTTATTTACAGTAATAAACCGTTGCCGGAGTTGGCAAAAATGGCGGCGGACACTTTTGGTCGCGTGCCGAACAAAGAGAGCAAAAAACCGGAAATCACCGTGCCGGTAGTCACCGACGCGCAAAAGGGCATTATCATTCATTACGTCCCGGCGCTGCCGCGTAAAGTTCTGCGCGTTGAGTTTCGCATCGATAACAACTCAGAGAAGTTCCGTAGTAAAACGGATGAATTGATTACCTATCTGATTGGTAATCGCAGCCCTGGTACACTTTCTGACTGGCTGCAAAAACAGGGATTGGTTGAGGGCATTAGCGCCAACTCCGATCCTATCGTCAACGGCAACAGCGGCGTTTTAGCGATCTCAGCCTCTTTAACCGATAAAGGCCTGGCTAATCGCGATCAGGTTGTGGCGGCAATTTTTAGCTATCTCAATCTGTTACGTGAAAAAGGCATTGATAAACAATACTTCGATGAACTGGCGAATGTGCTGGATATCGACTTCCGTTATCCGTCGATCACCCGTGATATGGATTACGTCGAATGGCTGGCAGATACCATGATTCGCGTTCCTGTTGAGCATACGCTGGACGCGGTAAATATTGCCGATCGGTATGATGCTAAAGCGGTAAAAGAACGTCTGGCGATGATGACGCCACAGAATGCGCGTATCTGGTATATCAGCCCGAAAGAGCCGCACAATAAAACGGCTTATTTTGTCGATGCGCCGTATCAGGTCGATAAAATCAGCGAACAAACTTTCGCTGACTGGCAGCAAAAAGCCGCCAATATTGCGCTCTCCTTACCGGAGCTTAACCCCTATATTCCTGACGATTTCTCGCTAATTAAGTCAGAGAAGAAATATGACCACCCAGAGCTGATTGTGGATGAATCGAACCTGCGTGTGGTGTATGCGCCGAGCCGTTATTTTGCCAGCGAGCCAAAAGCCGATGTCAGCCTGATTTTGCGTAATCCGAAAGCCATGGATAGCGCCCGCAATCAGGTGATGTTTGCGCTCAATGATTATCTCGCAGGGCTGGCGCTTGATCAGTTAAGCAACCAGGCGTCGGTTGGCGGCATTAGTTTTTCCACCAACGCTAACAACGGCCTTATGGTTAATGCCAATGGTTACACCCAGCGTCTGCCGCAACTGTTCCAGGCATTGCTCGAGGGGTACTTTAGCTATACTGCTACGGAAGATCAGCTTGAGCAGGCAAAATCCTGGTATAACCAGATGATGGATTCCGCAGAAAAGGGCAAAGCGTTTGAGCAGGCGATTATGCCCGCGCAGATGCTCTCGCAAGTGCCGTACTTCTCGCGAGATGAACGGCGCAAAATTTTGCCTTCCATCACTTTGAAAGAGGTGCTGGCCTATCGCGACGCCTTAAAATCAGGGGCTCGACCAGAGTTTATGGTTATTGGCAACATGACCGAAGCCCAGGCAACAACGCTGGCGCGCAATGTGCAAAAACAGTTGGGCGCTGATGGCTCAGAGTGGTGTCGCAACAAAGATGTACTGGTCGATAAAAAACAATCCGTCATCTTTGAAAAAGCCGGTAACAGCACCGACTCTGCGCTGGCAGCGGTATTTGTACCGACTGGCTACGATGAATACACCAGTTCAGCGTATAGTTCTCTGCTGGGGCAGATAGTACAGCCGTGGTTCTACAACCAGTTGCGCACCGAAGAACAGTTGGGCTATGCCGTGTTTGCATTCCCAATGAGCGTGGGGCGTCAGTGGGGCATGGGCTTCCTTTTGCAAAGCAATGATAAACAGCCTTCATTCTTGTGGGAGCGTTACAAGGCGTTTTTCCCAACCGCAGAGGCAAAATTGCGGGCGATGAAGCCAGAAGAGTTTGCGCAAATCCAGCAGGCGGTAATTACCCAGATGCTGCAGGCACCGCAAACGCTCGGCGAAGAAGCATCGAAGTTAAGTAAAGATTTCGATCGCGGCAATATGCGCTTCGATTCGCGTGATAAAATCGTGGCCCAGATTAAACTGCTGACGCCGCAAAAACTGGCCGATTTCTTCCATCAGGCGGTAGTCGAGCCGCAAGGCATGGCTATCCTGTCGCAGATTTCCGGCAGCCAGAATGGGAAAGCAGAATATGTACACCCTGAAGGCTGGAAAGTGTGGGAGAACGTCAGCGCGTTGCAGCAAACAATGCCCCTGATGAGTGAAAAGAATGAGTGATGTCGCCGAGACTCTAGATCCTTTGCGCTTGCCCTTACAGGGCGAGCGCCTGATTGAAGCCTCTGCTGGCACAGGCAAAACCTTTACGATTGCGGCGCTCTATTTGCGCCTGTTACTTGGACTAGGCGGTTCTGCCGCCTTTCCCCGCCCGCTGACCGTTGAAGAACTGCTGGTGGTGACCTTTACCGAGGCTGCCACGGCAGAATTGCGCGGTCGTATCCGTAGCAATATCCACGAGCTGCGCATCGCCTGTCTGCGTGAAACCACCGACAATCCACTGTACAAACGCCTGCTGGAAGAGATCGACGATAAAGCACAGGCCGCGCAGTGGTTGCTGTTAGCCGAGCGGCAGATGGATGAAGCGGCAGTCTTTACCATTCACGGTTTTTGCCAGCGTATGCTCAACCTGAATGCCTTTGAATCCGGCATGTTGTTTGAGCAGCAACTGATTGAAGATGAATCGCTACTGCGCTACCAGGCCTGCGCCGATTTCTGGCGTCGCCATTGCTACCCGTTACCGCGTGAAATTGCTCAGGTCGTCTTTGAAACCTGGAAAGGGCCGCAGGCGTTACTGCGCGATATTAATCGTTATCTGCAAGGCGAAGCGCCGGTTATCAAAGCACCGCCGCCCGATGATGAAACGCTGGCTTCCCGCCACGCGCAAATTGTGGCGCGTATTGATACGGTAAAACAGCAGTGGCGCGACGCAGTGGGTGAACTGGATGCGCTGATCGAATCTTCTGGCATTGATCGACGCAAGTTTAACCGTAGCAATCAGGCTAAATGGATAGACAAGATCAGTGCCTGGGCAGAAGAAGAGACAAACAGTTATCAGTTGCCAGAGTCGCTGGAAAAATTCTCTCAGCGTTTCTTAGAAGATCGCACGAAAGCCGGGGGGGAAACCCCGCGACATCCGCTGTTTGAGGCGATCGATCAACTGCTTGCAGAACCATTGTCGATCCGCGATCTGGTGATCACCCGCGCATTGGCTGAGATCCGCGAAACGGTAGCGCGTGAAAAACGTCGCCGTGGCGAACTGGGTTTTGACGACATGTTAAGTCGGCTCGATTCCGCGCTGCGTAGCGAAAGCGGTGAGGCTCTGGCGACAGCGATCCGTACGCGATTCCCGGTGGCAATGATCGACGAATTTCAGGACACGGACCCGCAGCAGTACCGGATTTTTCGCCGTATCTGGCACCATCAGCCGGAAACCGCATTGCTGCTGATTGGTGATCCGAAACAGGCCATTTATGCGTTCCGTGGTGCGGATATCTTCACGTATATGAAGGCGCGTAGCGAAGTTCACGCGCACTACACCTTAGATACCAACTGGCGTTCCGCACCAGGAATGGTGAACAGCGTAAACAAGCTTTTCAGCCAGACTGATGACGCATTCATGTTTCGCGAAATACCGTTTATTCCTGTGAAATCTGCCGGGAAAAATCAGGCACTGCGTTTTGTATTTAAAGGTGAAACGCAGCCAGCGATGAAAATGTGGTTGATGGAAGGCGAAAGCTGCGGCGTTGGCGATTATCAAAGTACGATGGCGCAGGTATGTGCCGCGCAAATACGCGACTGGTTACAGGCCGGGCAGCGCGGGGAAGCGTTGCTGATGAACGGCGATGATGCACGTCCGGTGCGTGCCTCGGACATCAGTGTGCTGGTGCGCAGCCGCCAGGAGGCCGCCCAGGTGCGCGATGCCTTAACGTTGCTGGAAATCCCTTCCGTTTACCTTTCGAACCGCGACAGTGTTTTTGAAACTCTGGAAGCGCAGGAAATGCTTTGGTTGTTGCAGGCGGTGATGACGCCCGAACGTGAGAACACCCTGCGTAGTGCGCTGGCAACGTCAATGATGGGGCTGAACGCGCTGGATATCGAAACGCTGAACAATGACGAAAATGCGTGGGACGCGGTAGTCGAAGAGTTCGATGGTTATCGGCAAATCTGGCGCAAACGCGGCGTCATGCCAATGCTGCGAGCGCTGATGTCGGCGCGCAACATTGCAGAAAACCTGCTGGCAACGGCCGGTGGCGAGCGGCGTCTTACTGACATCTTGCATATCAGCGAACTGCTACAAGAAGCGGGAACGCAGCTGGAAAGTGAACATGCTTTGGTGCGTTGGTTATCACAACATATCCTTGAGCCAGACAGTAATGCCTCCAGCCAACAAATGCGCCTCGAAAGCGACAAACATTTGGTGCAGATCGTCACGATCCACAAATCGAAAGGGCTGGAATATCCGCTGGTCTGGCTGCCGTTTATCACCAATTTCCGTGTACAGGATCAGGCGTTCTATCACGATCGAGGCTCGTTTGAAGCAGTTCTGGATCTTAACGCTGCGCCAGAAAGCGTAGATCTTGCTGAAGCCGAACGTCTGGCTGAAGATCTGCGTTTGCTTTACGTGGCGCTCACGCGTTCGGTCTGGCATTGCAGTCTCGGTGTTGCGCCGCTGGTGCGCCGCCGTGGCGATAAAAAAGGTGACACCGACGTTCATCAAAGTGCGCTCGGGCGTTTGCTGCAAAAAGGAGAACCGCAAGATGCGGCAGGGCTTCGCACCTGTATTGAAGCGTTATGCGATGATGATATTGCCTGGCAAACGGCACAAACTGGTGATAACCAGCCCTGGCAGGTTAATGATGCTTTAACTGCAGAACTGAATGCGAAGACGCTACAACGATTGCCCGGCGATAACTGGCGTGTCACCAGCTACTCCGGTTTGCAGCAGCGTGGTCACGGTATCGCTCAGGATCTGATGCCACGGCTGGATGTTGATGCCGCAGGCGTGGTCAGCGTCGTTGAAGAACCGACGTTAACACCGCATCAGTTCCCGCGCGGTGCGTCACCGGGGACGTTCTTGCACAGTTTGTTTGAAGACCTGGATTTTACCCAGCCGGTTGACCCTAACTGGGTGCGGGAAAAACTGGAGCTTGGCGGTTTTGAAGCGCACTGGGAACCTGTGTTAACTGAGTGGATCACCGCTATTCTTCAGGCGCCGCTCAATGAAACCGGCGTAAGCCTGAGTCAACTTTCCGCCCGCGATAAACAGGTGGAGATGGAGTTTTACCTGCCGATTAGTGAACCGCTCATCGCCAGCCAGCTTGATGCACTAATTCGCCAGTTTGATCCGCTATCCGCTGGCTGCCCGCCGCTGGAGTTCATGCAGGTACGCGGCATGTTAAAAGGCTTTATCGACCTGGTATTCCGCCACGAAGGGCGTTATTACCTGCTCGACTATAAATCCAACTGGCTGGGTGAAGACAGTTCGGCTTACACCCAACAGGCTATGGCAGCAGCGATGCAGGCACACCGCTATGATCTGCAATATCAGCTTTATACCCTGGCGCTGCATCGTTATCTGCGCCATCGCATTGCTGATTACGACTATGATCGTCACTTTGGCGGCGTTATCTATCTGTTCCTGCGTGGCGTTGATAAAGAACATCCGCAACAAGGGATTTACACAACCCGACCCAACGCCGGGTTGATTGACCTGATGGATGAGATGTTTGCCGGTATGACCCTGGAGGAGGCGTAATGAAATTGCAAAAGCAATTACTGGAAGCTGTGGAGCACAAACAGCTACGCCCGCTGGATGTGCAATTTGCCCTGACCGTGGCGGGAGATGAACATCCTGCCGTCACCCTCGCGGCAGCCCTGTTAAGCCACGACGCCGGGGAAGGGCATGTCTGTTTACCGCTCTCACGACTGGAAAATAACGAGGCGTCGCATCCGCTGTTGGCGACCTGTGTCAGTGAAATCGGTGAGCTACAAAATTGGGAAGAATGCTTGCTGGCTTCACAAGCGGTCAGCCGGGGAGATGAACCAACGCCGATGATCCTTTGTGGCGATCGCCTTTATCTGAATCGCATGTGGTGTAACGAGCGTACGGTGGCGCGCTTCTTCAATGAGGTGAATCATGCCATCGAGGTGGATGAAGCGTTGCTGGCGCAAACGCTGGATAAACTCTTTCCGCCTGGTGATGAAATTAACTGGCAAAAAGTGGCGGCAGCAGTGGCGCTGACGCGGCGCATTTCGGTAATTTCCGGCGGCCCCGGCACAGGTAAAACGACGACCGTGGCGAAGTTGTTGGCTGCGTTAATTCAGATGGCCGACGGTGAACGCTGTCGTATCCGTCTGGCTGCACCAACGGGTAAAGCTGCCGCGCGCTTAACCGAATCTCTCGGCAAGGCTCTGCGCCAGTTACCGCTGACCGATGAACAAAAGAAACGCATACCGGAAGACGCCAGCACCTTGCACCGCCTCCTGGGCGCGCAGCCAGGTAGCCAGCGCTTACGCCATCATGCGGGTAACCCGCTGCATCTTGATGTGCTGGTGGTGGATGAAGCGTCAATGATCGATCTACCGATGATGTCTCGGCTGATCGACGCCTTGCCCGATCATGCGCGAGTGATCTTCCTCGGCGATCGCGATCAACTGGCCTCCGTTGAGGCTGGAGCTGTGCTGGGCGATATCTGCGCTTATGCCAATGCGGGCTTTACCGCAGAGCGTGCCGGGCAGTTGAGCCGCCTGACGGGAAGCCACGTTCCGGCGGGAAGCGGCACAGAAGCGGCATCATTGCGCGATAGTCTCTGCCTGCTGCAAAAGAGTTACCGTTTCGGCAGCAACTCTGGCATTGGTCAGCTTGCGGCGGCTATTAATCGTGGCGATAAGACGGCAGTGAAAACCGTTTTTCAGCAGGATTTTACTGATATCGAAAAACGGCTTTTACAGAGCGGCGAAGATTATATTGCGATGCTTGAGGAAGCTCTTGCGGGTTACGGACGCTATCTGGATCTGCTGCAATCGCGTGCCGAGCCGGATTTAATCATTCAGGCGTTCAATGAGTACCAGCTTTTGTGCGCCCTGCGGGAAGGGCCGTTTGGCGTGGCTGGACTGAATGAGCGAATTGAACAGTTTATGCAACAGAAGCGCAAAATTCATCGTCATCCGCACTCGCGCTGGTACGAAGGCCGGCCGGTGATGATTGCCCGTAATGACAGTGCGCTTGGGTTGTTTAATGGTGATATCGGTGTCGCTCTGGATCGCGGGCAGGGGACACGCGTCTGGTTTGCAATGCCGGATGGCAATATCAAGTCGGTGCAACCGAGTCGCCTGCCGGAGCACGAAACTACGTGGGCGATGACAGTACATAAATCGCAGGGATCGGAGTTCGACCATGCGGCGTTGATTTTACCGAGCCAACGCACGCCGGTAGTAACACGAGAGCTGGTTTACACCGCGGTGACCCGCGCGCGTCGGCGTTTGTCATTGTATGCCGATGAACGCATTTTAAGTGCGGCAATCGCCACGCGCACCGAGCGGCGTAGCGGGCTGGCAGCGTTGTTTGGTTCGCAGGGATAAATGTGATTGCCTGATGCGACGCATGTGCGTCTTATCATGCCTGACAAGTGTTACGCATGTCGCATCTGGCGATTTCCATCGCTTACCCTAAATCCGCCATCAACACTTTGATTTTCCGTCGGATAAGGCGTTCACGCCGCATCCGACGATGAGTGCCGGTGCCTGATGCGACGCATGCGCGTCTTATCATGCCTACGAGTGTTACGCATATCGCATCCGGCGATTTCCATCGCTTACCCTAAGTCCGCCATCAACACCTTTGATTTACGCTGGTAGTTGTACAACTGCTTTTTGCTCTCCGGCAGCAAATCAATATCCACCGGGGTAAATCCACGTTCCTGGAACCAGTGAATACTGCGCGTAGTCAGTACAAACAATTTGCTTAAGCCGCTTTGCTTCGCCTGGGCTGCAATGCGTTCCAGCAAAACTTCGCCCCTTGATGAACTGCGGTAATCCGGATGTACAGCCACGCATGCCATTTCACCTATCTTCTCTTCCGGGAATGGATAGAGCGCGGCGCAGGCAATAGTCGTGTTATCGCGCTGAATAATGGTGAATTTGTCGATTTCCATCTCCAGTTGCTCGCGAGAACGACGCACCAGAATACCTTGCTGCTCCAGCGGGCGAATCAACTCCAGAATACCGCCAATATCGTTGATTGTTGCGCGACGAATCTGCTCGGCGCTTTCCATCACAATCTGCGTACCGATACCGTCGCGTGAGAACAACTCTTGCAACAGCGCGCCATCTTCCTGATAACTGATTAAATGACAGCGACGCACGCCGCTGCGGCAGGCTTTCACTGCGCCACGCAAAAAGCGCACCGTACCGGAGTTGTAATCGCCTTTCTCTTCCAGGGCTTCTACCCGCGCTTGCGCCTCGTTAGGGAAAAGTTCGGAGACAATATCACCGTCGTCATTAGTGACGCCCTGTGAAGAGCAAAAACCAATCATCTTCTCAGCTTTCAATTTGATGGCCAGTTGAGTGGCAATCTCTTCCGAGGTCAGGTTAAAGCTCTCGCCAGTGACCGAAACCGCCACCGGCCCCATCAGCACAATCGCACCGCTGTCCAGTTGGCGATGGATCGCGTCTTCATCAATCCGCCGGATGCGCCCGCTATGGCAATAATCCACACCATCATCCACGCCCAGCGGCTGGGCAATAATAAAATTGCCGCTGACGACGTTGATATGCGCGCCCTGCAACGGCGTGTTGTTGAGGCTCATTGACAGGCGAGCGGTTATATCCAGTTGTAACGTACCCGCAGCCTGCTTCACCAGCTCCAGCGTTTTGGCGTCGGTCACGCGCGTATTCTTGTGATATAGCGGCTCGTGGTGATGTGCTGCCAGATTTGCGTCGATCTGCGGACGTGCGCCATAAACCACCACCAGACGGATGCCGAGGCTGTGCAACAACCCAATATCATTGACAATACTGGAGAAATTTTCATGCTCAATGGCTTCTCCGCCGAGCATGATGACAAACGTTTTTCCCCGGTGGGTATTGATATAGGGAACCGAATGGCGGAATCCCTCGACCAGCTCGGTTTTACGTTCCTTTACCACGGCACACCTCTTTGCATGATTATTCGAAATTATTGTATTTTTATTCTGTTTTTTAGCCGTGTGCAAGTGCAAATTTTATGCGAGTGCGACTTTTTTATCAGTAATACCGTGAATATAAATAGAATGTTTACCGTTTTATAGATGACAGATTATGCGTCTTTCGCTAAAGTTTCCGGTCAAATTGGTCGTTTACTTGTTACACAGCTTAGATTTCTTTTGCTCGGGAGAGGCATGTCAGGATCCAACACTGCAATCAGCCGTCGTCGTTTACTGCAAGGCGCGGGCGCCATGTGGCTATTGAGCGTAAGCCAGGTGAGTCTGGCTGCGGTCAGCCAGGTCGTGGCGGTGCGCGTCTGGCCTGCGTCCAGCTACACCCGCGTGACGGTAGAATCAAATCGTCAGCTGAAATATAAGCAGTTCGCGTTGAGTAATCCTGAACGCGTGGTGGTGGATATCGAAGATGTAAACCTGAACTCGGTGCTCAAGGGGATGGCTGCGCAAATCCGCGCTGACGACCCGTTCATCAAGTCGGCACGCGTCGGCCAATTTGATCCGCAAACCGTGCGGATGGTTTTTGAGTTAAAGCAAAATGTAAAACCGCAGATGTTTGCCCTCGCGCCGGTCGCCGGGTTTAAAGAACGTCTGGTGATGGACCTTTATCCGGCCAATGCTCAGGACATGCAAGACCCATTGCTGGCATTGCTGGAGGATTACAACAAAGGCGACCTCGAAAAGCAGGTGCCGCCTGCGCAGAGTGGCCCACAGCCAGGCAAGGCCGGGCGCGATCGTCCGATTGTCATTATGCTCGACCCTGGCCACGGCGGCGAAGACTCCGGCGCGGTGGGGAAATACAAAACGCGCGAAAAAGACGTGGTATTGCAAATAGCTCGCCGTCTGCGCTCTCTGATCGAGAAAGAGGGCAATATGAAGGTTTACATGACGCGTAATGAAGATATCTTCATTCCGTTGCAAGTGCGCGTAGCAAAAGCACAGAAACAGCGTGCTGACTTGTTTGTCTCTATTCATGCCGACGCCTTTACCAGTCGCCAGCCGAGCGGTTCCTCGGTGTTTGCGCTCTCTACCAAAGGCGCAACCAGTACTGCGGCAAAATATCTGGCGCAAACCCAGAACGCCTCGGACTTGATTGGTGGCGTGAGCAAAAGCGGCGACCGCTATGTCGACCACACCATGTTCGATATGGTGCAGTCGTTGACCATTGCCGACAGCCTGAAGTTTGGTAAGGCCGTGCTAAATAAGCTGGGGAAAATCAACAAACTGCATAAGAATCAGGTTGAGCAGGCCGGGTTTGCTGTGCTGAAAGCGCCCGATATTCCCTCCATTCTGGTCGAAACGGCGTTTATCAGTAACGTTGAGGAAGAGCGCAAATTGAAAACGGCGACTTTCCAGCAGGAAGTTGCGGAGTCTATTCTTGCGGGAATTAAAGCGTATTTTGCCGATGGGGCGACGCTGGCGAGAAGGGGATGATAAAAAGGCGCTGAATGGCGCTTTTTTTATGGGAGAATAGAAACAAAAAAACACCCGTTAGGGTGTTCAATAATTGGTTGCGGGGGCCGGATTTGAACCGACGACCTTCGGGTTATGAGCCCGACGAGCTACCAGGCTGCTCCACCCCGCGTCCGTGGATGCGCACTATACTCCGCTCGCGTTTTCATGCAACCTTTTTTTTACTCTGATCACGGATTTGGCATGATTTTGAACAAAAACAAAGCATTGAAGTCTATTTTTTGTACGAAATTTGCATCGGGGAACACTACGGATTTCATTAAAGGCGGCGGTTTGTTATCTTCATTAACGCCTTATTTTTTAACCTGAAGAAGAGAACAATGAAAGGACGTTGGGTAAAGTACCTTCTTATGGGCGCGGTTGTGACGATACTGGCCGCCTGCTCCTCCAAACCAACCGATCGCGGACAGCAATATAAAGACGGGAAATTTACCCAGCCTTTCTCTCTGGTGAACCAACCAGATGCTGTTGGCGCGCCGATTAACGCCGGTGATTTTGCCGAACAAATTAACCATATCCGCAACGCGTCGCCGCGTCTGTATGGCAACCAGAGTAGCGTTTATAACGCCGTGCAGGAGTGGCTGCGTGCAGGCGGTGATACCCGCAATATGCGCCAGTTCGGCATTGACGCCTGGCAGATGGAAGGTGCGGATAATTACGGTAACGTGCAGTTTACGGGCTATTACACGCCGGTGATTCAGGCGCGCCATACTCGTCAGGGCGAGTTCCAGTATCCTATTTATCGAATGCCGCCAAAACGTGGGCGTTTGCCGTCTCGCGCGGAGATCTACGCGGGAGCATTGAGTGATAAATATATCCTCGCTTACAGCAACTCTCTGATGGATAACTTCATTATGGATGTGCAGGGTAGCGGGTATATTGATTTTGGTGATGGCAGTCCGCTTAACTTCTTCAGCTATGCCGGAAAGAATGGTCATGCCTATCGCAGTATTGGTAAGGTGCTGATCGACCGTGGCGAAGTGAAAAAAGAAGATATGTCGATGCAGGCGATTCGTCACTGGGGTGAAACACACAGTGAAGCCGAAGTTCGCGAGCTGCTGGAACAGAACCCGTCTTTCGTCTTCTTTAAGCCGCAGTCTTTTGCACCGGTGAAAGGGGCAAGTGCGGTGCCGCTGGTTGGTCGCGCTTCAGTTGCCTCCGATCGTTCCATTATCCCGCCAGGTACAACCTTGCTGGCAGAAGTGCCGCTGCTGGATAATAACGGCAAATTTAATGGTCAGTACGAACTGCGTCTGATGGTGGCGTTAGATGTTGGTGGTGCAATCAAAGGCCAACACTTCGATATCTATCAAGGAATCGGGCCGGAAGCCGGACACCGCGCAGGTTGGTATAATCACTATGGACGTGTTTGGGTGCTGAAAACGGCCCCGGGCGCAGGTAACGTCTTTAGTGGTTGATGTGTTATTCTTTATGCCGTTTTTACGGATAAGGCAGGGTGAGGGATAACCTCACATCCTGGTTATTAACTAAGTGCGCGTTGTTCATGCCGGAGGCGGCGTGAACACCTTATCCGGCCTACAAATCATGCAAATTCAATATATTGTAGGAGTTATGTAGGCCTGATAAGCGTAGCGCATCAGGCATTTATGCGTTTAGGGTGAGGGATAACCTCGCCCTTTTTAATTCTGAGGTGCTATGTCTGTTGTAATTAGTGATGCATGGCGTCAGCGTTTTGGTGGCACTGCGCGTCTGTATGGTGAAAAAGCGTTGCAACTGTTCGCTGATGCGCATATTTGTGTGGTGGGTATCGGTGGTGTCGGTTCCTGGGCGGCGGAAGCGCTGGCGCGCACGGGGATTGGCGCAATCACGCTTATCGATATGGATGATGTGTGTGTCACTAATACCAATCGGCAAATTCACGCGCTGCGCGATAACGTCGGGCTGGCAAAAGCGGAAGTGATGGCGGAGCGCATTCGCCAGATTAACCCTGAGTGCCGTGTAACAGTAGTAGATGACTTCGTGACGCCGGATAACGTAGCGCAATACATGAGTGCAGGTTATTCGTATGTAATTGATGCCATTGATAGCGTGCGACCCAAAGCGGCGCTGATAGCTTATTGTCGGCGCAATAAAATCCCGCTAGTCACGACCGGTGGCGCTGGCGGGCAGATTGATCCGACGCAGATTCAGGTTACCGATCTGGCGAAAACGATTCAGGATCCGCTGGCGGCGAAGCTGCGCGAGCGCCTGAAAAGCGATTTCGGCGTGGTGAAAAACAGTAAAGGTAAGCTCGGCGTGGATTGCGTGTTCTCTACCGAAGCACTGGTGTACCCGCAGTCAGACGGCACGGTCTGTGCAATGAAAGCCACGGCGGAAGGGCCAAAGCGGATGGATTGCGCATCTGGATTTGGCGCCGCGACAATGGTAACCGCCACCTTTGGGTTTGTTGCGGTTTCTCATGCGCTGAAGAAGATGATGGCGAAAGCGGCGCGTCAGGGGTAAACATTAGGTCGGATGCGACGTCTGGTGTGTCTTATCCGACCAGTATCTGTGTAACATCAAGCTTGCTTCGCCGCGGCGAGAATTGCCTCGCTTAACGCATTCAATCCCTGACTGCGAGAGGCGCTAAGTTGCGCACGCAATCCCAGCTCATCAAACAATGCCAGCGGCGACAGTGCTTTTAACTCGGCGGCAGTTTTGCCCTCAACGGCAGTCAGCAATACGGCCAGCAGACCGCGCACAATGCGTCCTTCACTATCACCAAAGAAATGCATCCTGCCGTTTTCTGCGACGTTATATCCAAGCCAGACGCGGTTTTCACATCCGGCAATTTCTTTGGCCTGTGCTTTTAATTCGTCTGGCAACGCAGGAAGCTGTTTCCCCAACATAATCAGCTGGCGATATTTGTCTTCCCATTGCGTCAATGGCGCGAAAGTATCGCGTAACGTCTCTACGGTAACGGTTGTGCCGAACGGATGTCCGGCGAATTGCGGGTTCGTCATTAATCCACCAATAATTCCAGCGCGCGGTCAACGGCATTCACCAGCGCATCCACATCACTCTTTGTATTATATGGCGCAAAAGAGGCGCGCAGAGTGCCGGTTACGCCTAATTCTGCCAACAGCGGTTGAGCACAGTGCTGCCCGGCGCGCAGTGCAATACCATATTCCGCCAGTAGCGTCACCATATCGCTGTGATGAACACCCGCGAAATCAAAGGCCAGCAGGCTGGAGTCCTGACAGCGGAATGAACGAAAGCCTGGACGTTTTGCCAGAGCGTCTTCTGCAAGCGTCGCCAGGCTACGGCTCCAGCTTTCTGCCTGGTCGATATCGTAATCTGCCAGCCATTCCAGCGCTGCGCTTAATCCTATGACACCAGCGACATTTGGCGTTCCGGCTTCCAGTTTCCACGGCGCGGATTGAGTAGTGAAGCCGTCAAAACTCACTTCGTGAATCATTTTGCCGCCGCCCAGCCAGGGCGACATCGCTTCCAGCAGTTCTGGTTTGCCGTAAAGCACGCCGATACCCGTCGGGCCATACAGTTTGTGACCAGAGAAAGCATAGAAATCGATATCCAGTTGCTGAACATCGGCAGGGAAATGCACTGCGCCCTGAGCACCATCAACCATCACCACCATCCCGGCTGAATGAGCAAAGGTAATCGCTCGCGCCAGATCCGGGCAACCGCCAGTGACGTTCGACATTTGGCCCAACGCCAGAATTCGACTACGGGGAGTAATTAACTCCGGCAATAAATCGACATCCGGCAACCGCTGCGCATTAAGCGGCAGTTTCACTACTTTGGCTCCGGTTTGTTGGGCAACCATTAGCCAGGGAACGAGGTTAGCGTGATGCTCTGCCACGCTGACAATAATCTCATCGCCCGGTTGCAGACGCGGACGGGCATAGCATTGTGCCACCATGTTGATGGATTCGGTGGTGCCGCGCGTCCAGACGATAGTTTTATCATCCGGTGCATTTAGCAATTGCGCTACTTTTTCCCGTGCAGCTTCATAACGTGCGGTCAGGCGTTGGGCTTCGGCAAACTGGCTGCGATGGACGTTTCCGGCGCTCAGGCTATAGAACTGCCGGGTTGCTTCAACCACAGCTTCGGGTTTGAGTGCGGTCGCTGCACTATCGAGATAAACGCCCGCATCCTGTAGCGCGGGAAACTGGGCGCGAAATTGCGCGGGATTAAAAACGTTCATGAGACTCCTCGGCTTGATTCGCCGATCGTGACGCAAAATTCACTTTGATACAAGGTGAGTGCTAACCATCGGAATTGTCTGGATATCCAGGCGAAACCGCAGCAGTGACATATGCTGAATAGTGTCAGGTGCAAATTTTAGCCTGTTAATTGATTTTCATTGCGAGCTAATAATCGCTTTAAGGAGAAGAAGATGAAAAAGACCGCCGCAATTATCTCTGCCTGTATGCTGACTTTTGCCCTTAGCGCCTGCTCCGGTTCAAATTATGTCATGCACACCAACGATGGGCGCACCATTGTTGCTGACGGCAAACCGATGACGGATGATGAAACCGGTATGATTTCTTATAAAGACGCTAATGGCAACAAACAGCAGATCAACCGTACCGACGTGAAAGAGATGGTCGAACTGGATCAGTAATTCGCGATCGCAAGGTAAAAAAAAGCACCGCAATTAGGCGGTGCTACATTAATCACTATGGACAGACAGGGTAAATGTACAGGAAGTGAAAAAAGGTAGCTTTGCTACCATGGTCTGAATCGCAGACCAATTGCAAACACAACAACACAACATCACAACCGTAAGCCAAAAGTTCACCAGAACACGCATTCCGATAAAACTTTTCGTTCCGGCTCAGGAAGTGCCGCCACTATAGGTATTTGCTGGTAGAAGCTCAACGGACAATTTATAATGGCTCAGATTAAAAAAACTAATAGGTTACACAGCGTGATCTAATTGTTAAATTCATTTAACATCAAAGTTTAAAAGCCATGTCTAAACGATTACCACCGCTAAATGCCTTACGAGTTTTTGATGCCGCAGCCCGCCATTTAAGCTTCACGCGTGCAGCAGAAGAGCTTTTTGTGACCCAGGCCGCAGTAAGTCATCAAATCAAGTCCCTTGAGGATTTTTTGGGGCTAAAACTGTTCCGCCGCCGTAATCGTTCACTTCTATTGACCGAGGAAGGGCAAAGCTATTTTCTCGATATCAAAGAGATATTTTCGCAATTAACCGAAGCGACGCGTAAACTCCAGGCCCGTAGCGCCAAAGGGGCATTGACGGTCAGCTTACTCCCCAGTTTTGCCATCCACTGGCTGGTACCGCGACTTTCCAGCTTTAATTCAGCTTATCCGGGAATCGACGTTCGAATCCAGGCGGTCGACCGACAGGAAGATAAACTGGCGGATGATGTCGACGTGGCGATATTTTATGGTCGAGGCAACTGGCCGGGGCTGCGGGTGGAAAAGCTTTACGCCGAATACCTGTTGCCAGTGTGTTCGCCTTTACTATTAACCGGTGAGAAATCCTTGAAGACGCCGGAAGATCTGGCTAAACATACGTTATTACACGATGCATCCCGGCGAGACTGGCAGACATATACCCGCCAGTTGGGGCTGACTCATATTAACGTTCAGCAAGGGCCTATCTTCAGCCATAGCGCCATGGTGCTACAAGCAGCCATTCACGGGCAGGGTGTGGCGCTGGCAAATAACGTGATGGCGCAATCTGAAATCGAGGCCGGACGCCTTGTTTGCCCGTTTAATGACGTATTGGTCAGTAAAAATGCGTTTTATCTGGTATGTCATGACAGCCAGGCAGAACTGGGTAAAATAGCCGCCTTTCGCCAATGGATCCTGGCGAAAGCCGCTGCTGAACAAGAAAAATTCCGCTTTCGTTATGAACAATAATTTATGTAGGGTACGACCATGACCAGCCGTTTTATGCTGATTTTCGCCGCCATTAGCGGCTTCATTTTTGTCGCTCTGGGTGCTTTTGGTGCGCATGTTTTAAGTAAAACCATGGGCGCCGTTGAAATGGGCTGGATCCAGACCGGCCTCGAATACCAGGCATTTCATACGCTGGCAATTTTAGGTCTGGCGGTGGCAATGCAGCGTCGCATCAGTATCTGGTTTTACTGGAGTAGCGTCTTTCTGGCGCTAGGTACGGTGCTGTTCAGCGGCAGCCTTTATTGCCTGGCGCTGTCTCATCTGCGTTTGTGGGCGTTTGTCACTCCGGTCGGCGGTGTGAGTTTTCTCGCGGGCTGGGCGTTAATGTTAGTTGGTGCTATCCGTTTAAAGCGCAAGGGCGTAAGTCATGAATAAAGTTGTATTGTTGTGCCGTCCGGGCTTTGAAAAAGAGTGCGCCGCAGAAATTACCGATAAAGCCGGGCAGCGGGAAATATTCGGTTTTGCCCGTGTAAAAGAGAATGCGGGTTATGTGATTTATGAATGTTATCAAGCGGAAGATGGCGATAAGTTAATCCGTGAGCTGCCATTTAGTTCATTAATTTTTGCCCGCCAGTGGTTTGTGGTGGGAGAACTGCTCCAGCATTTGCCGCAGGAAGACCGCATCACGCCAATAGTTGGCATGTTGCAGGGTGTGGTAGAGAAGGGCGGCGAACTTCGCGTTGAAGTCGCGGACACCAACGAAAGTAAAGAGTTACTGAAATTCTGTCGCAAGTTTACAGTACCGTTACGGGCTGCCTTGCGTGATGCGGGCGTCCTGGCGAGCTATGAAACGCCGAAGCGTCCAGTGGTGCATGTGTTCTTTATCGCGCCAGGCTGCTGTTATACCGGCTATTCCTACAGCAATAATAACTCGCCGTTCTATATGGGCATTCCGCGCCTGAAGTTTCCGGCAGATGCACCAAGTCGTTCCACACTCAAACTGGAAGAGGCATTTCATGTGTTCATTCCTGCGGATGAATGGGATGAACGCCTGGCGAACGGGATGTGGGCGGTGGATTTGGGCGCTTGCCCGGGCGGCTGGACCTACCAACTGGTGAAGCGCAACATGTGGGTTTACTCCGTTGATAACGGCCCGATGGCGCAAAGTCTGATGGATACTGGACAAGTAACGTGGCTGCGGGAAGATGGTTTTAAATTCCGCCCGACACGTAGCAATATCTCGTGGATGGTGTGTGACATGGTGGAAAAACCGGCGAAGGTCGCGGCTTTGATGGCGCAGTGGCTGGTTAATGGCTGGTGTCGTGAAACTATCTTCAACCTTAAATTGCCGATGAAAAAACGCTACGAAGAAGTATCACACAATCTGGCGTACATTCAGGCACAGCTTGATGAACATGGCATTAACGCCCAGATTCAGGCGCGTCAGTTGTATCACGATCGCGAAGAAGTGACGGTGCATGTCCGTCGCATCTGGGCTGCGGTGGGTGGGCGTCGCGACGAACGATAACAGGCAAGGCCGGGGCGTCGTCTCCGGCCTGCTACCCTTTCCGGCAGGCTGTTACCAAAGAAGTTGCAACCTGGCGCTCATCAGAAATAATGTGCGTTACCTCATCCAGATGCCCGATGCGGGCTTCCCCTGAACGATTAAATTTACTTTTATCAATCAATAACAACGATTGCGCGGCACGTTTTAATAGCATCGATTTGTAATCAGCGTTGATGGCATTGGAGTCCCACAGTGCACCGCTGCTATCGATCCCTTCACAAGAAAAAATAAATAGATCGATTTCCAGCGATTTAAGTTGGGAAATCAGCGAGGGATTGACGTAACAGCCATATTTGCGCTCAAGTGTGCCGCCGGAACTGATCAGTTGAATGCGTTCGCGTTTACCGAGTTCATGGCAAATCGGATGGCTATTGGTGAAGACCTGGATGTTGATGTCAGGCAACTGGCGTGCCAGATACCAGCAAGTTGAACTGGCGTCTAAGGCTATCACCATCCCTTCTTCAATCCACGCGAGCGCCTCGCGCGCGATATCTGTTTTATGCGCATAATGGCTTTTCAGCCGGATGTGAAAGGGATCGCCACTGTCTTGATTTTGACGGTTGATATATTTAGCGCGTCCATGATTGCGCAGAATTTTACCCTGCGTCTGTAATTCATTGAGATCGCGACGAATGGTTTCTTTACTGACCTTTAGCTGTTCAGAGAGAGCTTCCGTGGTCAGGCTGGTATGGTTCAGCAGCAGGTCGACTATCGCTTGCTGGCGTGCTGCTTTCATATTTTTCACCCCATCATTCGATAACCGCCCACGTCATGCGGGCGTACCGGTATGAGATTACGGTGTTACCCCTTTTTTTAAAAGAATATTCCCGTACTTCGCTCGTTCGCCTGTGATAACGATCGCAAAGGCTTTTTGCGCCCGTTCATAAAACGCAAAACGATTGATGCGGATGATGTCAGGACATGGGGCTTGTAGTGAAAGCGCATTACGGTAACGTCGTTCTACTTCAGGATCGAGAGTGTCACCTTCTACCGCCGCCATCATCACCAGCGGTGGTGCATAACTGTCCAGTTCAAATAACGGGATAATCGCCTGGAGCAAGTCGCTCACCAGCAGGCCATCAGCGCGGATCACCTGCGGTCCCATCGCATGGGCGGGAAAATGAGCATCGGAAAAAATAATTTCATCTCCATGTCCCATCTCTGCCAGCACTTTCAATAGTTCGGGAGAAATTAACGGCGAAATTGTTTTCAGCATTTCACACTTCCTCTATAAATTCAGGTTCAGTTTGCGGGTAGAAATAACGGTACTGATAATGAATCTGCGCGCGGGCTTCTTCCGGGCTGTTAAATTCCCCTACGCCATACCAACCGAACAGCGCAGCTCCTGCGACGGTCGTTTCGGCGTCGTCGAGAACTTTTACCGGAATATCAAGCATATTGGCTTTAATCTGATTCCACAATGTGTTGCGACTTCCTCCGCCGACTAACAATAATTCAGAGGCTTTAAAGTGCCCGATTTTTTCCAGCATCTGTAGATTGCGCTGTAATTGCGCGGTTAACCCTTCCAGCGCCGCGCGATAGAAATGCCCCCGCGTGGTATTAAGCGTCACTCCTTGCCAGCCAGCGTTCTGGCACGACAATAAATCACACTGCATTTTCACTCCATCTGCGCCAGGCGCGATCAGGCGAGCTTCTTCAATCAACATTTGCCAGGGAGTTTCAGCTGTCCAGAACAGTTTTCTCACCCATTCCAGCACGCCGGATGCCAGCCATTGCATACCTGGGTTATACAACCCTGCCTGGCTATCCAGTTCGCAAGTAGAACCGGCGTACTGACTTAACAGCGAAGTATCAACCTGGGCGCTGCGGACCATTAAAATTTCCCATGTACCGGAAGAGAGCACGGGTTCATTTTGTTCGGCACCAGCGCCAAAAAGGGCGAACTGGGTATCGTGACCTGCGGAAATCACCGGTATACCAACGGGTAAGCCGAGCATTGCTGCGGCGCTGTTCTGTAGCGTACCAATCTGTTCACCCGCTTCCACCAGACGAGGGAAGAGTCGGCGTGGAATACCGGTGGCTTGTAAAATTTGCGGACTGAAATCGCGTTGCTGGATATCCAGCATCTGGCTGGTTCCGGCCATCGTAATATCAGTAGTGAATTCGCCGGTTAAACGGTGGTTAATCAGCGACGAAATAAAGAGCCAGGCGTGCGCGCGTTCCAGCAGTTGTGGATGATTTTCTTTCAACCACACCAACTTATATAACGTATTGAAACTAAAGGCTCCGACTCCAGAAATAGCCTGCAACTGCTGTGCGGAGATCAACCGTTCAATATTGTCCATTACCGCGGCTGTTCGCGGACATTTCCAGCTAATGACCGGATAGATCAGATTGCCTTGCTTATCAACCAGAGCGCCGTCCACGCCAAAGGTCGTTACGGCGATACCGCGGATGTGGCATTCAGTCAGTTCACTGTTGATTTGCCGACAGCAATCAGCAAAGCGTTGCAAAATGGCGTCTAAAGACCACTGGTGCCAGGTGCTGTTTTCCATGGCGATATCGCTGGCATTTGGCGTTGAGGCGCGGGTAACGATTTTCCCCTGCCGATTAACCGCGATAGCCCTGACATTGGTCGCTCCACAGTCGAGTACCAGGATAACTTCTTGTTTCATAATCGCTCCTGAAATATAGCCGGATAACATCACTTATCCGGCTATCCACTCTTGCTTGTTCATGCCGGTAGCCGGAGCGACCGGGCATAGCATCAGGGAGTAACGTATTAACGTTTGTACAGCGGACCGTAGTTTTGGCAAGCGCGGTAATCCTGGCCTTCAATATCCATGCCGTGCGCGGCCCAGGCAGAAGGACGATACACTTTGGTCTCTTCAACGTTGTGCATACATACCGGGATACGCAGCATTGAGGCGAGAGTGATAAAGTCTGCGCCGACGTGGCCGATGGTCAGAACGCCGTGGTTAGCGCCCCAGTTCGCCATTACCGAGTACACATCCGTAAACGGCCCTTTACCGGTGAGGCGCGGTGCAAACCAGGTGGTTGGCCAGGTTGAGTTGGTGCGTTTGTTGAGGATGTCATGCACATCCTTCGGTAGCTCCACGCTCCAGCCTTCCGCGATTTGCAGTACCGGTCCCAGGCCTTTGATGATGTTGACACGAGTCATGGTGAACGGGACGCCGCCTTCGGTAAGGAAGCGGGAAGAGTAACCGCCGCCACGGAAGTATTCGTGGATCGCCGGGCACCATTCGGTAGCGGCGAGGCAAGCGTCAGCCTCTTGCTGAGAGATTTCCCAGTGTGGCTTCATCGTCGGGTTACCTTCGCTGTCGCGTTGTTTACAGGAACCGTCCAGCGCAGCAGAACCGGAGTTGATCAAATGGATGATGCCGTGTTCTGCCAGTCCGTCCAGTTTATGCCCTGTTACACGCTCAATTGCTTCTGGTGACCAGTAGGTACGCACATCGGCAAATACCTGAGCGGTGCCGGTGAGCTGGTGGCCCATCAGCATTGCCACGCCGTTAAGACTGTCGTTTTCGGTCGCCACGACAAAGGGTTCGCGTACGCCATTCCAGTCAAATGAACTGTTGAGGAGCGCTTCGGCGGTGTCGCCATTGGGATATTGATCGGTCCAGTGACGTTGCCCCTGGAAGCCCGCAGCGATGGCGTTGTAGCCAAGTGATTCTTCCACGCGACCGATATCGGCCAGTTTGCTGTTGCCTTGCATCATGTCGCGGATACACATCGCCATCAGTAAACTTTCGCGCAAAACAGCGCGGCTTTGCTCGGCATTGCGTTGATACTGTTTGTTATTTTCATCTTCGCCATAGCGGAAGTTTTTATCAGCCCAGGCCAGCGCCATTTCCAGTTCGGCTTCGTCGTAAATCTTCTGATCGATACGGCGACGCAGTTCGGTCATATCCACCGCCTGGACTTTCATTCCCAGCCAGGATTCAAAGAAGTTGTGATCAACAATGGAACCGGCGATACCCATCGAAACGCCGCCCAGCGACAGATAGCTTTTACCTTTCATGCTGGCGACTGCCAAACCGGCGCGGGCAAAGCGCAGCAGTTTTTCTTCAACATCGGCAGGAATCGATGTGTCATCGGCATCCTGAACGTCATGACCGTAAATGGAGAATGCCGGGATGCCTTTCTGGCTGTGAGCTGCCAGAGCCGCTGCCAGGTAAACAGCGCCGGGGCGTTCAGTGCCGTTAAAGCCCCAAATGGCTTTCGGGCGGGTTGGATCCATGTCGATGGTTTCACTGCCATAGCACCAGCAAGGCGTTACCGTAATGGTGAGGCCTACATTCTGACTGCTGAATTTTTCTTCGCAAGCAGCGGCTTCAGCCATACCCGCGATACAGGTATCGGAAATGACACACTCGACGCCAGCTCCGCAGGCATGGCGCAGTTTCTCGGTCAGCAGTGCGGCCGTGGCTTTCGCCATATTCATTGTTTGTTCTTCAAGCGACTCACGAACACCCATGCGACGACCGTCAATAACCGGGCGGATACCAATTTTCGGTAACGTATTAATTTTCATCAGGATTCCTCATCTCGCTTTATTGGCGCACTGCTAAGGCGGAGAAAGGAAACCACCGAAGCAGTAGTATTTGTCATTATTTGCTAACTCGAGTTAGCTTAGGTTTATAGGCTTTTTATACACAACTTTTTTGTTGTTGAAATGTGAGGGGGTTCACGAGAAGTGGTTAAAATTCGATCTCTGTCAAATTGTTATTTGTCAGTGTGAAAAATAATATTTTTATTAATCATTAAGTTATAAGATTTTAATGGTTATGCATCACAGTTTTAGCTCAAATGATTTGGCTAATTTGTATACCTAAAATAGCTTTAAAAGTCGATCGCTAACTCGAGTTAGCAAAATGCGAAGAATAAATTGATGCGATGAATGTCTATTCGAGCGTTATTCGTATCATAGTGGAGATGGCTTAGTAGCGACATTTATGCCGTACTTCACATTTTCAGTTTCTGATTATTGAGGAAAGCTGCAATGTCTGAAACATTTTTGCAAATGAAGCATATCACCAAACGCTTTCCTGGAGTGTTGGCGCTTAATGACGTGCAATTTACCCTACGCCGGGGCGAGGTTCATGCATTATTAGGTGAAAATGGTGCAGGAAAATCCACCTTAATGAAAATTTTGTCGGGGGTTTATCAACCTGATGAAGGTGAAATAATTTTTGAAGATAAAACAGTCTCATTTTCTGATCCGTTAAGTGCGCAAAACGTAGGTATTACTATTATTCACCAGGAATTTAATTTATTCCCCGAGCTTACAGTAGAAGAAAATATTTTTATCGGCAGGGAGTTTTGTAAAAAAAATCGCTGGCGTCTGGATGAAAAACAGCAACGCCAGGCGACGATTGAAATTTTGCAAAAATTAAATTTGGCAATCAAACCAGATACTCTGGTTGCTGACCTGACGGTAGCTCAACAGCAGATGGTAGAAATTGCCAAGGCCATTTCGGTTAACGCCAGGATTCTCATTATGGATGAACCTACTGCGGCGTTAACAGAAACTGAAATTGAAAGCTTGTTTCGCGTCACCCGGTTATTGAAAGAGCAGGGGACCGGCATTGTGTATATCTCCCACCGTCTGGAGGAGTTGGCGCTAATTGCCGACCGCGCGACAGTCATGCGAGATGGTCAGTACATCAGCACGGTGGATTATGAGTGCGTAAAAATCAGCGATCTAATTGCCATGATGGTTGGTCGCGATTTAGGGAATATCTATCCCCGCCGCGAGGCCTTACAGCAGCGGATGCCGGTCCTGGAGGTCAACGGACTGACGCGCAAAGGCGTACTGAACGATATTAATTTTACGCTTTATCGTGGCGAGATCCTCGGCTTTGCCGGACTGATGGGGGCGGGGCGTACTGAACTTGCGCGTGCGATTTTTGGTGCGGACTCCATTGACAGCGGAACGCTAAAATTAAATGGTAAGGAAACCGTTATTAAAGATATTTCGGATGCTATTCAGCAAGGGATAAGTTATTTAACGGAAGACCGAAAAAAAGAAGGGCTGGCGCTGAATTTATCTGTTGAACGAAATATTATGTTAGGAAACTACCCTGAGTATTCCGATCGTTTGGGAAATGTCGATTCGCGTCGTTGCCAACAAACCAGTGAGGAACAGGTAAAAGCGTTAAGGATTAAAACGCCAAATCTTGAACAGGCCGCATTAAATCTAAGTGGAGGAAACCAGCAAAAAATTATAATTGCACGTTGGGTGTGTAAAGATACTGATATTTTAATCTTCGATGAACCCACTCGCGGCATTGATGTTGGCGCCAAACTGGAAATCTATGAGTTAATGAATCGCCTGGTGGCAAAAGGGAAATCAATCATCATGATCTCTTCTGAATTGCCAGAGGTGTTAGGAATGTGCGACCGTATTTTAGTGATGCGCAGTGGTCGAGTTACCGGCGAACTTAGCGCAAAAGAAGCGACACAAGAAAAAATCATGCAATACGCGACGTTAGAGGATTAAATTATGACTATCTCTGTAACCTCTCCAGACAGTAATAATAAGAGAATAAAGATAAATAAAGAACTTTTGATGCGCCTTGCGCCTCTTTTTAGTTTAATTATATTAGTGCTGTTTTTTAGTTTCAGTTCTCCCTTTTTCTTTAATACCGAAAATATCATGACGATTGCTCTACAAACGTCGGTAATCGGCATTATGGCCATTGGGGTAACTTTCGTCATTATTACCGCTGGCATCGATCTTTCATTGGGCTCCGTGGTGGCTTTTTCTGGTGTCGCCGTAGGTATTTGCGCCACGCTGGGCCTGCCGCTGCCTGTGTGTATTATTGCTGGTGTTTTGGCCGGTGGATTGTGCGGCTATGTGAATGGTTTGTTGGTCACTAAAATGACCATTCCACCGTTTATCGCTACGTTGGGCCTGATGATGTCCGTCAGAGGTATCAATATGGTGATGACTGACGGGCGCGCCATCTATTTTGCAGATTACCCGATGTTCAAAACGCTCGCTCAGGGACGCTTATTTGATGTGCTGCCTTATCCTGTTTTCTACCTTGTCATTGTAGCGCTTGTCGGCGCTTACATCCTGAAGAAAACCGTCATTGGTCGCTATGTCTATGCCGTAGGCAGTAATGAAGTTGCTGCTCATCTTTCTGGTATTAAAGTTCAGCGCGTGAAAATTTTCGTCTATGCCTTCTGTGGATTATTAACGGGGATTGCAGGTGTCATTCTGGCATCTCGTCTCAACTCCGGACAACCGACGGTAGGTGTGGGTTACGAACTGGAAGCTATTGCCGCGGTAGTGATCGGCGGAACCAGCTTAATGGGCGGTATTGGCACTATTGGCGGCACAATCATTGGCGCTTTCATTATGAGTGTATTGAAGAATGGCCTCAATTTAATGGGCGTCTCCCAGTTCTGGCAAATGGTCGCGATGGGCGTAGTTGTAGTCGCTGCCGTTTACCTCGATACATTACGCAAAAAGATTCGTTGACTTAGGCTCCCTGTTTTATCGGGAAACAACTGCCCTGACGTTAAGGGTGATTCACTCAGAACGGAGTACAACAATGAAAACCAGGCATTTTATCTATGCGTTATCTCTGCTGGCTTGCGTAAGTTCCAGCGCACTGGCTAAGGATTTAAATCTTCCGGTTGTTAGTAAAGGTTTCCAACATGAATTCTGGCAAACCGTAAAAATGGGAACTGAAGCTGCGGCTAAAGAGTTGGGGGATAAAACCAGCTATGTTGGCCCGGCTGATGAAACGCAAATAGCCGAGCAAATTCAGTTAGTCGAAAATGCGATGGCGCAGAAACCGAATGGCTTGCTTCTGGCAGCCCTCGACGCGAATGCGCTCGCCCCACTGGTAGAAACGGCAAATTCACGCGGTATCAAAGTGGTGACCTTTGATTCAGGCATCAATTCAGACATTCCGGTGAGTGTTGTCGCCACCAATAACCGTAAAGCAGGCGCTCAGGCAGCTGATGCCTTAGCCGCGCAGGTAAATAATAAAGGGAAAGTTGGGATTATCGCGCACGTTGCAGGAACATCTTCCGCTATTGAACGCTCGGAAGGCTTCATGGAGCGTATGAAAGAAAAATATCCTGACATCAAAGTATTATCCGTTCAGTACAGCGATGGTGACCCGCAAAAAGCGATGGATAAAACTATCGATATGATTCAGGCCAATCCCGATCTTGCTGGGATCTATGGCACCAATGAAGGTTCAACGCTCGGGGTGGCGAATGCCATTGATAGCCAGAATCTGAAAGGTAAGGTGAAAGTCATTGGTTTTGATAGTACGGAAGCGATTATTAACTTCCTGAAGAACGGCGTCATTCAGGGCTTTGTTGTTCAGGATGCATACCAGATTGGCTATCAAGGGATCAAAACGTTGAACGCGGCCCTTTCGGGGCAAGCCGTTGAAAAAGAGATCGATATTCCCGTGAAATTTGTTAATGCCGAGAATATTAACACGCCAGAAATCGACAAACTCCTGCACCCATTCGGTAAGAAATAAAAAAATTGGGGATGAATTTTCATCCCCGTTATCTCCAGCGTCAGGGAGGCTTTATGCACAACGGTTATTTTCTCGGTGTCGATGTCGGATCGGCCAGTGTCAGGGCAGGCGTTTACAGTGCCAGTGGCCACAGGCTGGCATTCGCTACTGCGCCCGTCTCCCAGTTTCGCCCTGGCGGCGAGCGTGTCGAACAGTCTTCGGCGGAGATCTGGCAACAAGTTTGTAAAACGGTGAAAGAGGCGACAGCTTTGGCAGGCATCCCCATTTCCGCAATTCGCTCACTGGGTTTTGACGCTACCTGCTCGCTGGTTGTTCTTGATGAACAAGGCCAGGGTTTAGCGGTTTCGCCCGGTGGATCTGCGAATCACGACATTATTATGTGGATGGATCATCGTGCAACTGTCGAGACGGCACAGATTAACGCAACGAAGGATCCCGCATTGCGCTACGTTGGCGGCGAAGTGAGCGTCGAGATGGAGTTACCAAAGTTACGTTGGTTGAAGACGCATCTACCGCAAACCTGGCAGGCCGCTCATCGCTTTTTCGATCTGGCGGATTTTCTGGTCTGGAAAGCAACAGGGCGAGACGTCGCGGGATTGTGCACGCTAACGTGTAAATGGAATTATCTGGCCCATGAACAACGCTTTAGCCATAGCTTACTGGAATCGGTAGACCTGACCGACATGCTCGAAAGAATTCCCGCCGAAATTCTTCCGCCTGGCGCTGCCGTGGGAACTTTAACTGCCACAGCTGCTGAAGAATTAGGATTAACGACCAATGTTATCGTGGCCAGTGGTTTGATTGATGCCCATGCCGGTGGCATGGCGCTGGCTGGCGCGCAGCCATCAGGAACGCTGGCATTGATAAGCGGAACGTCGAATTGCCATATGTTGTGCAGTGAAAAAGAAATATTCACCCCTGGCGTCTGGGGGCCATACTGGTCGGCTATGTTGCCAAATTACTGGCTAACTGAAGGCGGGCAAAGCGCCGCAGGGGCGCTGGTGGAGTGGACGCTTCAGGAGTCCGGGGCAAGCGCAAATCTTTTTAACAAGGCGCAGCAACGCGGGTGTCATCCGATTCAACTGATTAATGAATGGGTAGCCGCCCTGGAAGCTAACGAGTCAGAACCCACACGAAATTTACATGTGCTTGCCGATCATCACGGCAACCGTTCGCCACGAGCGCGGCCCGATGCCAGAGGCAGTGTTTATGGTTTAACACTGGAGCGTGGTGAAAATCAGCTCGCGCGGCTTTATCTTGCGACTTTACAGGCAATAGCCTTTGGCACCAGACATATTATTGAAACTCTCAGGGAAAATGGGCATACCATTACCCGATTAACATTATGTGGTGGTGCAACGCACAACCCTTTATGGCTACGCGAATATGCAGACGTGACAGGCTGCGATATCCACCTGATGCAAGAAGAAGATGCCGTTACGTTGGGCGCAGCAATTAGCGGCGCTGTTGCCAGCGGCGCATGGGGGGATTTTACATCTGCGTGTAAAGCAATGGTTGAAGCCGGAGAGGTTATTCAGGTAAATCCACAACGCCGTGAATTTTTAGAGCGTAAATACCGGGTTTACCTGACGCTTTGGGAGCAACAACAGGCGGTTAACCAACTGATGCAATAAGACAAAAGTTGAAAATACTTTTATGATTGTGATTTGACGTCTGGATGTTAACTGGGAAATACCTATGGCTAAAACAGTAGAGCAGATAGCCAGCGACCTGAATTTATCGGTTACGACCGTGCGACTGGTGCTAAATGGAAAAGCGGAACAATATCGAATCAGCGTCAAAACCCAAACGCGTATCAATGAATATGTTGAACGCTATGGTTATATCATTAATCATTCCGCTCGCAGCCTTAAACTTAACAAAACTGATACATTAGGGTTGATTGTTCCCAACATATCCAACGTCTTTTTTGCTACGCTGGCAGAAAAACTCGAACAACGCTGTCGACGTTCCGGATATCAACTTACGATCAGTTGTACTTATGATGATGTTGACTATGAAAATAAATTGACGAAAGCATTTATCGCACGAAATGTAGATGGTCTTTTTATTGTTCCTTCGACGCTGGAAAATCAGCAGCATCATTTACGCAAAATTCGTAAGCCAATGGTTTTACTCGATCGTGATTTTAAATATACCGATAACGCATTGGTAGAGAGTAATAATATTTCTGGCGGAGAAAAGCTGACGCAAAATATTCTTGAGGCCGGGCAGGCTCCAGTATGGTTTTTGCTGGGAGATGCCGGTTTGCCGAGTATCAGCGATCGTCTGGCAGGTTATTTGAATGCGTTGGCAAAAAAAGGGATTACCCATCGCGATTGGGTGCGGGAAGGCCCGGTAAATACTCCGGAAGGCGGCTATGTCATTATGGAAAAACTCATTGAAGAGCAGGGATGCCCGCAGGCATTTATCGCCTCGTCTTTACCTGTACTTGAAGGCGCTGTCCGCGCGATTCGCGACCGTCTTGGCGCTGTACCGCCAGAAATCAATATTGGCACTTTCGATGAACATCCCATGCTGGGATTTCTCGCCAACAATGTCTGGTCAATGCAGCAGGATGAAAATGCCTGGGCAGAAAAAGCGTTCGAAATGATGTTAAGCGCGATCGAAGAAAGACCAGTCAAAAAAACAGTCAAAGTAGAAATGAAATTAATTAAGCGCATAAGAAAAAAATAATAATCGCCAAAAGATAATCAGGCTATTGAACAATGATATTCAGTGGCCTCCCCTTACTAAAAATAACCCCGTCTTCATTTGCGGTGCTGTTTTACGCAACAAGGCGAGCTGGAACTGTATCTGGAGAATAAAGATGGAAAGAACACGTTTATCCCGTGAAATAATTGAAACCTGTCTGGAAATGACGCGCCTTGGGTTAAATCAGGGGACTGCGGGGAATGTCAGCACACGTTTTGAAAACGGCATGTTGATTACTCCCAGCGGTATTCCTTATGAAAGAATGACGGAGAATATGATTGTCTATGTTGATGGCAACGGCAAATACGAAGAAGGTAAGATTCCTTCCAGCGAATGGCGTTTCCATATGGCGGCCTATCAAAGCAGACCAGATGCCAACGCGGTTGTTCACAATCATGCCGTTCACTGCACGGCAGTTTCCATTCTTAACCGACCGATCCCCGCTATTCACTACATGATTGCGGCGGCTGGGGGTAATTCTATTCCTTGCGCGCCTTATGCGACCTTTGGAACACGCGAACTTTCTGAACATGTTGCGCTGGCTCTCAAAAATCGTAAGGCAACTTTGTTACAACATCATGGGCTTATCGCTTGTGAGGTGAATCTGGAAAAAGCGTTATGGCTGGCGCATGAAGTTGAAGTGCTGGCGCAACTTTACCTGACGACCCTGGCGATTACGGACCCGGTGCCAGCGCTGAGCGATGAAGAGATTGCCGTAGTGCTGGAGAAATTCAAAACCTATGGGTTACGGATTGAAGAGTAATTTCGTAAAGCAACAAGGAGAAGGATGATGGCTAACAGAATGATTCTGAACGAAACGGCATGGTTTGGTCGGGGTGCTGTTGGGGCTTTAACCGATGAGGTGAAACGCCGTGGTTATCAGAAGGCGCTGATCGTCACCGATAAAACGCTGGTGCAATGCGGCGTGGTGGCGAAAGTGACCGATAAGATGGATGCTGCAGGGCTGGCATGGGCGATTTACGACGGTGTAGTGCCCAACCCAACAATTACTGTCGTCAAAGAAGGGCTCGGTGTATTCCAGAATAGCGGCGCGGATTACCTGATCGCTATTGGTGGTGGTTCTCCACAGGATACTTGTAAAGCGATTGGCATTATCAGCAACAACCCGGAGTTTGCCGATGTGCGTAGCCTGGAAGGGCTTTCCCCGACCAATAAACCCAGCGTACCGATTCTGGCAATCCCCACCACAGCAGGCACTGCGGCAGAAGTGACCATTAACTACGTGATCACTGACGAAGAAAAACGGCGCAAGTTTGTTTGCGTTGATCCGCATGATATCCCGCAGGTGGCGTTTATTGATGCTGACATGATGGATGGTATGCCTCCAGCGCTGAAAGCTGCGACGGGTGTCGATGCGCTCACTCATGCTATTGAGGGGTATATTACCCGTGGCGCGTGGGCGTTAACCGATGCGCTGCACATTAAAGCGATTGAAATCATTGCTGGGGCGCTGCGAGGATCGGTTGCTGGTGATAAGGATGCCGGAGAAGAAATGGCGCTCGGGCAGTATGTTGCGGGTATGGGCTTCTCGAATGTTGGGTTAGGGTTGGTGCATGGTATGGCGCATCCACTGGGCGCGTTTTACAACACTCCACACGGTGTTGCGAACGCCATCCTGTTACCGCATGTCATGCGCTATAACGCTGACTTTACCGGTGAGAAGTACCGCGATATCGCGCGCGTTATGGGCGTGAAAGTGGAAGGTATGAGCCTGGAAGAGGCGCGTAATGCCGCTGTTGAAGCGGTGTTTGCTCTCAACTGTGATGTCGGTATTCCGCCACATTTGCGTGATGTTGGTGTACGCAAGGAAGACATTCCGGCACTGGCGCAGGCGGCACTGGATGATGTTTGTACCGGTGGCAACCCGCGTGAAGCAACGCTTGAGGATATTGTAGAGATTTACCATACCGCCTGGTAAATGCGCTGATGTGATAATGCCGGATGCGACGCTAGCCGCGTCTTATCCGGCATATAAGTGCATTAAATTCAATGTGTTGATAATCGTTTGCATCCGGCACGCCGTTACCGTACCAACCGCAATTGCTGTAAATTGCCGTCGATATGCAAATCAGTCTGTAAGCGGGCGATATCACGGCACAGGAACGCCATCTCTTTATGGGCTTCTAATTTCTTGCGCCACTTTTCGGCAACCACTTCCAGATTCTCATAGATCCCTTCCAGACTCTGAAACTCGACCAGCAACTGCGTGGCGCTTTTGGGCCCAATTCCCGCAACGCCTGGCACCTTTGAACTGCTGATCCCCGCTAGCCCCCAGTAATCGGGCAATTGCTGCGGTTGAACGCCAAATTCTTTATCGATAAACGGTGCATCCAGCCAGCGTTTCTGGAAGTAATCGCGAATACGTAATGTAGGTGAAAGTAGCTGACAGTAGCCTTTATCTGTCGAAATGATGGTTGCCTGATGCCCGGCCTGTGTCACTTTGACCGCCAGCGTGGCAGCTAAGTCATCGGCTTCGTTGCCACTGGCTGACCAGCACGGGACACCGCGTTGCTCAAAGGCTGCGCGTAACGCGGGCATTTCGTTGTGCAACTCTTCCGGCATTGGCGGGCGACCCGCTTTGTAATCAGGCAGGCGCTGATGACGCCAGCCGCTACTGCGGTTTTCATCATCAAAAACGGCGACGGCGTGGGTCGGCTGGCTGTGCATAATAAGTTGATCAAGGGCGTGCTGGCAGGTTTCGACACAGAGTGACCCCTGCACGGCATGAATGCGACGAATAAGATTCAGTGCATCGACGATAAGCAAATGAACAGCCACAATATTCCCCCTTAAAGATCAGGCGATAAGGGTAACATTGGTCACCGGAACAGGCTACGACTGGATGAGAAAACAGGAAGAGGGCTCGCAAAACGAGATCTGATATTGATGACAACGCCAAATTGCTTGATGCGCTACGCTTATCATGCCTACAAAAGAATCGCAATCTATTGAATTTGCGCTGTTTTGTAGGTCGGATGAGGCATTTACGCCGCATCCGACATAAACAACAGGCACATTCTCAACAATGTGAGGCCTCGCAAAACGAGGCCTCTGGAGAACGATTAATCGCAGGCAACGATCTTCATCGCCAGGCCGCCGCGAGAGGTTTCGCGGTACTTGGCGTTCATGTCTTTACCTGTTTCGTACATGGTTTCGATAACTTTATCGAGGCAGACGCGCGGTTCGCTGGTACGGCGCAGTGCCATACGCGCGGCGTTCACCGCTTTTACTGCCGCAATGGCGTTACGCTCGATGCACGGTACCTGTACCTGTCCAGCAACCGGGTCACACGTCAGGCCGAGGTTATGCTCCATAGCGATTTCCGCCGCGATGCACACCTGCGCCGGGCTTGCGCCTAATAGTTCTGCCAGACCAGCCGCCGCCATTGAGCACGCTACGCCAACTTCACCCTGGCAACCCACTTCGGCACCAGAAATCGACGCGTTCATCTTATAAAGAGAACCAATGGCGCTGGCTACCAGCAGGTAACGAGCCAGTGAGTTAGCGTTCACTTCGCGGATAAACTTGTCGTAGTACGCCAGCACTGCCGGGATAATCCCGCACGCACCGTTAGTCGGCGCAGTCACCACACGACCGCCCGCAGCGTTCTCTTCGTTCACTGCCAGTGCGAACATGTTGATCCAGTCAACAACCGCCATCGGGTCAGTGGTGGTTTTATCCTGGCTGACCAGCATCCGGCGCAGTGCCGCGGCACGACGTGGAACGCGCAGTTTGCCTGGCAACACGCCTTCGGTGGAAATACCGCGTTCAATACCGCCACGCATCACTTCCCAGACGTTCGCCAGGTGCTGTTCCAGCTCTTCTTTACTGTGCAGCGCCAGCTCGTTTTTCATCATCAGACCAGAGAGTGACAGCCCGGTTTCCTGGCAATGTTTTTGCAGATCGGCAGCAGAACTGTACGGATATGGAACTTCAACCGGTGCGCTATCCTGCTGGCCAAAATGCTCTTCATCAACGATAAAGCCACCGCCGATGGAGTAATACGTCTGGCTGTAAACAACTTTATCGCCCGCCAGCGCGGTAATGCGCATGCCATTCTCATGCAGAGAAAGGTTATCGGCATGGAAGTTCATGCATTCATCAACCGGAAACTCGACTTCGTGCTGACCGTTTGCCAGCATCAGGCGACCGTGAGTATTCACATCCTGAATAAAACCAGGGATGGAATCGATATCCACGGTATCCGGCAGATTCCCTGCCAGGCCCATAATAATGGCGATATCAGTGTGATGCCCTTTGCCGGTCAGAGAGAGCGAACCATAGACGTCAACCACCACGCGGGTCACGTCTTTAAGCAGGTTACGGGCAATCAGATCGTCGGTAAATTGTTTACCCGCTTTCATTGGTCCAACGGTATGAGAACTGGAAGGGCCAATGCCGATTTTGAAAATATCGAATACGCTAATCATAGGAAATACATCGCGTTAAAACGGAGGAAGCGCCGCCCGAAAGCGGCGCGAAAGGACTTAGCTGAACAGAGAGTAGAAGATTGCGGAGATTGCAATCAGACCCATCACGACAACGAATACGTTGCTGATGTGACCGCTGTACTTACGCATTGCCGGTACTTTCTGAATGGCGTACATCGGCATCAGGAACAGGATCATTGCGATGATTGGGCCGCCCAGGGTTTCAATCATACCCAGGATGCTCGGGTTCAGGGTGGCAACAATCCAGGTCGTTACCAGCATGAACAGCGCAGTGATACGGTTCAGCTTGTTGATTTCGATAGACTTACCTTTACCACGCAGTGATTTGATCACCATACCGTTGAAGCCTTCACGTGCGCCCAGGTAGTGGCCCAGGAAGGATTTGGTGATAGCGATAATCGCGATAATCGGAGCCATCCACGCGATGATCGGCGCGTTAAAGTGGTTAGCCAGGTAAGACAGAATCGAGATGTTCTGCTCTTTAGCCGCAGCCAGGTCTGCCGGAGTCAGGCTCAGTACGCAGCTGAATACGAAGAACATTACGGTCAGCACCATCATGATGTGAGCGAATGCCAGGATCTTCGAGCATTTCTGTTCAGCCATATCGCCGTACTCTTCACGTTTCGCAACGGCGAAAGAAGAGATGATCGGAGAGTGGTTGAACGAGAACACCATTACCGGAATTGCCAGCCACAGGGTCATCCACAGACCGTTTCCGGTTGCAGATGCAGTGTCCAGAGACAGAGTTTCCAGTGCTGCGCCGTTCCACTGCGGGATCAGGTACAGAGCCAGCAGCATCAGTACGCCAACAAACGGGAATACCAGAATACTCATCGCCTTAACGATCATCTGCTCACCGAAGCGAACGATGGTCATCATACCCACGATCAGGATCAGTGACAGAATCGCACGCGGCGGCGGCGTCATACCCAGCTGGTGAGACATGAAGCTTTCAACCGTGTTGGTGATTGCCACGCTGTAAACCAGCAGAATCGGGTAGATAGCGAAGAAGTAGAGCAGGGTAATCAGTTTACCTGCGCCAATACCAAAGTGTTCTTCTACTACCTCGGTGATGTCTTCGCCTGGGTTTTTACCAGACAGCACGAAGCGAGTCAGGCCACGATGCGCAAAGTACGTCATCGGGAACGCAAGGATAGCCATGATGATCAGCGGGATCATACCGCCAACACCGGCGTTGATTGGCAGGAACAGCACGCCCGCGCCGATTGCCGTGCCGTAAAGGCCCAGCATCCACATGGTATCTGTCTTGCGCCAGGCACTGCGAGAGTCTTTCGACGCAATCGTGCTGGTTTGAGTCGTTTCCATCTATTTCTCCTGGAGGAATGCAAATAATTCAGCTTTTAGCCAGTTCAGCCCGGGAAGGTGCCTGGCCGTAAAATGAAATCTGTCTATCGGCGATGGCTTAATCATTTTCCGCCGTAATAATTTGAGGGCGGAAAGATACACACAAGTTATGTATCTATCAGTGATCTTGATCTCAAATACAATAATCTACTTGGAAGATAGATAATCCCAACGCTTTACTCTGTAAATCAAAAGTAAAAGAGAATTTAAGGGCAATATTTGGCAGATTAACGACATCTGGCCTCTTCCGGGGCGCGCAATATATGTAGGTTGAACTGCAAAAATCAATACTTTTAGTTAATGATTGCAAGATTTTCTTTTTTGCGGAGATAAAATGCGGTCTTCAAATGAAGGGAAACGTTTGCGCTACAACATAAATTGTATGACATATTGTAGGTGGTGATATTAATGACATGATGGCGCACAGAAACATTCATATAACAAATGAAATAGATTGATTAGTGAGCGACCAAAAAAAGAGAAAAACCCGGCAACAAACGTTACCGGGGAAGGGGGAATTAGGTGCAGATTTCGTAGCAAGGGATGTAGGCAGAACCTGGTAACTTCATACGATGTTGGGCAACAAACCCCTGAAGCAGGTCGTCCATACGGCGCATGATCTCTTTATCACCGTTGATTTTATATGGCCCAAACTCTTCAATAGCGCGAATACCGACTTCTTTTACGTTCCCCGCCACAATGCCAGAAAATGCACGACGCAGGTCGGCAGCCAGCACTTCAACGGGCTGATCCGGGTAAAGCTTCAGATTAGCCATATTCTCGTGAGACGGCTCAAACGGCATTTGCAAATCTGGCGTAATACGCATTGACCAGTTAAAGCTGTAGGCATCGCCCGTATCGCGACGGTTTTCTTTCACCTGCGCCATCGCTTTTTTCATCTGACGGGCTACTTCTGCAGCGTCATCAATGATGATGCGATAATGGCGGCGCGCGTTTTCTCCCAACGTATGCACGACAAACTCGTCCAGTACGCGGAAGTAATCAGCACTCTCTTTCGGGCCGGTGAGGATCAATGGCAAGACCTGATCTTTGTTGGCCGGATTCATTAAAATTCCCAGCAAATACAGTAGCTCTTCCGCTGTACCCACACCGCCTGGGAAGATAATGATGCCGTGGGCGATACGGACAAACGCTTCCAGACGTTTTTCGATATCCGGCATGATGATCAGTTCGTTAACCAGCGGGTTAGGCGGTTCAGCAGCGATAATCGATGGTTCAGTCATACCAATAAAACGGCTGTCTTTGTAACGCTGTTGGGCGTGTCCGACCGCCGCGCCTTTCATCGGTGCTTCCATCGCGCCTGGGCCACAGCCAGTGCAGATATTTAACTCACGCAGCCCCAACTGATTACCAACGCGACGGGCATACAAATACTCGTTTTCGTTGATGGAGTGACCACCCCAGCACACCACCATATTGGGCGCTTCGCCCACGTGCAGCGCGCGAGCATTGCGCAAGATAGAAAAGACCAGGTTGGTAATATGAACAGAGTTGTCGAGATTCAGATTTGGAAAACGAACGGTGTTATGGATTTGCCCATAGACGAAGAGAATGTCGCGCAGGACAGCGAACAAGTTGGCCTGCAAGGCGCGAATGATACGCCCATCGACAAAAGCTTCTTCCGGGGGATTGATCAGTTCTAACTTCACGCCGCGTTCACGGCGTAGCACGTTAATGTCGAAATTTTCAAAACGGGACAGCAATTCTTTGCTGTTATCGGTGAGGCTACCGGAGTTCAGAACAGCGAGTGAACAGTTGCGAAATAGTTGATAGAGGTCGCTGCTGGCGGTGCGTTTAAGCATGTCCACTTCCAACTGCGACAACATATCCATGGAGCCAAGCGGGCTAATATGTGTAATCAAGAAAAACTCCTTATGGGACGATTATCGTCATTCCCTTTGATTACAATAGCCCTGCCTGATGACCTTTCACAACCTTATGCGTGAATCCAGCACGCAAAATTGAGAAAAATTTTATTGCCGTGCCAGACGGGTTGTCGATGGGACAAAATCACAGTTACTGCGCCACGGGTTAATGTCCAGACCGCCACGACGGGTATAACGTGCGTAAACACTTAATTTCTCGGGCTGGCAGAAGCGTAACAGGTCATTAAAAATGCGTTCTACGCACTGTTCATGGAACTCGTTATGATGACGGAAAGAAACCAGATAACGCAGCAGTTTTTCCCTGTCAATCTTGCGTCCACGATACTGAATCTGGATAGACCCCCAGTCTGGTTGATGAGTAATCAGGCAGTTTGATTTCAGCAGGTGGCTAACGAGTGTTTCTTCCACCACTTTCTCGCCGCTGGTGGCATTCTCAAGATAGTCAGTGGTGAATTCATAGTTATCGATAGCGATATCCTGCTCATCAATGCTGGTGCCGTTGAAATGCCCCACCGGCTGGCCTTCCAGTTCATCAAGACGATATAACGCCACGCTAACGTTACCCTGGGCGCAAGTGCTTAAGTCGCGCTCCAGCGTCTGGCGCACTTCCTCCCAATTGTTAAAGCGTGTCTGGTTAAAGCTGTTGAGATAGAGCTTAAAACTCTTCGACTCAATGAGATTTACGCTGGTGTAATCAAGTTCAACATGACCCACGGCAACCTGCGGCAAACCTTTCGCATTCAGCCAGGAGAGTTCATATAGCGTCCAGATATCCGTACCGTGAAAAGGCAGATTATCTGCTTTCAGGCCCAGCGGATCGCGATTCAAACTACGTGGAACGCCTTGTAGCAGGCTGGCGTCATAGGTATCCCGGTAATCGGTTGATTTTCCAAGAGTCAGGCCCGCAAGTGCCTGATGGTTTGCATAAGAAGACATGTTTCACCGTCATAAACCAGATAAACTAAACGACAAGTGTATCTGGTTTAAGTGAAGAGAGAAATTAGTGGACGAATTGACCGCACAAGCCTTGAGAGATTTTACCACGCGTTACTGCGATGCCTGGCACGAACAGCACAATAGTTGGCCGTTAAGCGAGGAGCTGTATGGCGTTCCTTCACCGTGCATTATTTCAACCACTAATGATGCTGTGTTCTGGCAACCGCAGCCGTTTAGCGGTGAGCAAAATGTAAACGCGGTTGAGCGTGCGTTTGATATTGTGATACAACCCGCAATTCATACCTTCTATACGACCCAGCTTGCCGGGGATATGCATGCGCAGTTTGGCGATATCAAACTGACATTACTGCAAACCTGGAGCGAAGATGACTTCCGCCGGGTGCAGGAAAACCTGATTGGACATCTGGTTACCCAGAAACGTCTGAAACTGCCCCCCACGTTATTTATCGCCACACTGGAAGAAGAGCTGGAAGTGATTTCGGTGTGTAATCTCTCTGGCGAAGTATGCAAAGAGACGCTGGGTACGCGGAATCGTACCCATTTAGCCTCAAATCTTGCGGAATTCCTTACGCAGCTTAAGCCTCTTCTGTAATCCAATTACCCCGTCTGGTTGTGAGAGATCTCTTACAGACCCTGTAGGAGATCGCCAGAAAGTAAGTGAATACTTAAAAAGATAAGAATCATATTTCTATTTTAAATCAATGAGTTGACTGAGTATCCTTAACTTTCGTATGAAATTTTCCTTAAGGCATTGTCTGTAAGCGCCTTGTAAGACTCAGTGAAAAAGACGATTCTATCTTCGTCGACAGGGAGTCAGACAACGAAGTGAACATCAGGATGATGACACTTCTAAAGGACACGCCAGGATGGTGTTTCAGGGAAAGGCTTCTGGATGAAGCGAAGAGGAAAACGCTGGATGCGTTAAAGGACACCTCCAGGACGGAGAATGAGAACCGGTCAGGATGATTCGGTGGGTCAGGAAGGCCAGGGACACTTCAGGATGAAGTATCACATCGGGGTGGTGTGAGCAGGAAGCATTAGTTCAGGATGAACGATTGGTCGCAAGGCCACAGGAAAAGTTGTCAAGGATGAGCAGGGAGCAACAAAAGTAGCTGGAATGCTGCGAAACGAACCGGGAGCACTGTTAATACAGTGCTCCCTTTTTTTATTCCTGCTATCCTTCGCGGCAGTTTTTTCTTCTTGAGGTTGTTTTATGACCACTCATGACCGCGTTCGTCTTCAGTTGCAGGCACTTGAAACATTACTGCGTGAACATCAGTACTGGCGGAGCGATGAACCGCAGCCGCATCAATTTAACAGTACCCAACCTTTCTTTATGGATACGATGGAGCCACTGGAGTGGTTGCAATGGGTACTGATCCCACGAATGCACGATCTCTTAGATAATAATCAGCCATTGCCAGGGGCTTTCGCCGTGGCGCCGTATTATGAAATGGCGCTGGCGACGGACCACCCCCAGCGCGCGCTTATTCTGGCGGAGCTGGAAAAACTGGATGCGCTTTTTGCGGATGATACAAACTGATGCTGGAAATACTCTACCAGGATGAATGGCTGGTTGCGGTTAACAAACCGTCTGGCTGGCTGGTTCACCGCAGCTGGCTGGATCGCGACGAAAAAGTGGTGGTCATGCAAACCGTACGTGACCAGATTGGTCAGCACGTGTTTACCGCGCATCGGCTGGACCGACCGACTTCCGGCGTATTGCTGATGGGATTATCCAGCGAGGCCGGACGGCTGTTAGCGCAACAGTTTGAACAGCACCAAATCCAGAAACGTTACCATGCGATTGTGCGTGGCTGGCTGATGGAAGAAGCGGTGCTGGATTATCCGCTGGTGGAAGAACTGGATAAAATCGCCGATAAGTATGCCCGCGAAGATAAAGGCCCGCAGCCAGCAGTGACGCATTATCGCGGTCTGGCGATGGTTGAAATGCCAGTCGCGACCGGGCGTTACCCGACGACACGCTACGGTCTGGTGGAACTGGAGCCGAAAACCGGACGCAAACATCAGCTTCGTCGCCATCTCGCCCATTTGCGCCATCCGATTATTGGCGACAGCAAACATGGCGATTTGCGCCAGAATCGCAGCGCGGCTGAACATTTTGGCCTCCATCGGTTGATGTTGCACGCCAGTCAGTTGTCATTGACGCATCCTTTTACTGGCGAGCCGCTGACTATCCACGCCGGTCTGGACGACACCTGGATGCAGGCATTATCACAATTTGGCTGGCGCGGTCTGCTTCCTGAAAATGAAAGGGTTGAGTTCAGCGCGCCATCGGGTCAGGATGATGAGATAAGTTCCTAATCCAGGGAGAAAACGGTATGGCGGAAATTGGTATTTTTGTAGGCACCATGTACGGGAATTCACTGCTAGTGGCCGAAGAAGCGGAAGCGATTCTGACCGCACAGGGCCACAAAGCAACGGTGTTTGAAGACCCAGAATTAAGCGACTGGTTACCCTATCAGGACAAGTATGTTCTGGTAGTTACGTCCACCACCGGGCAGGGCGACCTTCCTGATAGCATTGTGCCGCTCTTTCTGGGCATAAAGGATAACCTCGGTTTCCAGCCGAACCTGCGCTACGGCGTGATTGCGCTCGGCGACAGTAGTTATGTGAATTTCTGCAACGGTGGCAAACAGTTTGATGCTTTGTTACAGGAACAGAGCGCGCAGCGGGTAGGGGAAATGCTGCTGATCGATGCCAGTGAAACCCCGGAACCAGAAACGGAATCCAATCCGTGGGTTGAACAGTGGGGGACGCTGTTGCCCTGATTTGTTCAGCGATCGGCAAAATACCGTTTTAGCGGTGCTGAATCGAATCTTTTCAGGCAAATGCCTGTAAAAACTGCTTCTTAGCGCGGATTTTTACTGGCGTTTGCCTGGAGTCAAGCGATCTATTTCATACTCTTCTTTATTTCTCCGATTTAACCCTTCCTTTCTTGTTCTTGTTTTCATTTCCGTGAAGTGGATTCCACCGTCCAGGGCTAATGCCAAAATCGAGCCTCATTGAACGTATTAATGTTGTGTTGTTGCACGGTGAGCCGCTATGGCGCGCTTTTTATACTGCTATTGCCAGATATAAACACGCGCCGCATTCGGCGAACGACCTATAAAAACGGCAAAAACACCCTACGTCACCTCTGATTTCCTGGCGATGTCGCAGTCCAGAGTGAGCGTGGCTAACGCGAATTTTCAGGAGTGCAACAATGAGTTCTTTAAGTCAGGCTGCGAGCAGTGTGGAAAAACGCACGAATGCTCGTTACTGGATAGTGGTGATGCTGTTTATCGTCACATCTTTCAACTACGGCGATCGCGCTACGCTCTCGATCGCCGGTTCGGAAATGGCCAAAGATATCGGCCTTGATCCAGTGGGTATGGGCTATGTGTTCTCTGCTTTCTCATGGGCTTATGTTATTGGGCAGATCCCTGGCGGCTGGTTGCTGGATCGCTTTGGTTCAAAACGCGTCTACTTCTGGTCAATCTTTATCTGGTCGATGTTTACCTTGCTGCAAGGTTTCGTCGATATCTTTAGTGGATTCGGCATTATCGTTGCCCTGTTTACGCTGCGCTTCCTGGTCGGGCTTGCTGAAGCGCCATCTTTCCCTGGCAACAGCCGCATTGTTGCGGCCTGGTTTCCGGCGCAGGAAAGGGGAACGGCGGTGTCGATTTTTAACTCCGCCCAATACTTCGCAACGGTGATCTTCGCGCCGATTATGGGCTGGCTAACTCATGAAGTGGGCTGGTCACACGTCTTCTTCTTTATGGGCGGTCTGGGCATTGTCATCAGCTTTATCTGGTTGAAAGTCATCCACGAGCCAAACCAGCATCCGGGTGTAAATCAGAAAGAGCTGGAGTACATCGCCGCTGGCGGCGCGCTGATCAATATGGATCAGCAAAACACCAAAGTTAAAGTGCCGTTCAGCGTGAAGTGGGGGCAGATCAAACAGCTGCTCGGGTCGCGGATGATGATCGGTGTTTATATCGGTCAGTATTGTATCAACGCCCTGACTTACTTCTTTATTACCTGGTTCCCGGTTTATCTGGTGCAGGCGCGCGGGATGTCGATTCTGAAAGCGGGCTTTGTGGCTTCCGTTCCTGCTGTTTGTGGTTTTATCGGCGGCGTGCTGGGGGGGATTATTTCCGACTGGCTAATGCGCCGCACGGGCTCGCTGAACATTGCGCGTAAAACACCGATCGTGATGGGCATGTTGCTGTCGATGGTGATGGTGTTCTGTAACTACGTCGATGTTGAGTGGATGATCATCGGTTTCATGGCGTTGGCCTTCTTCGGTAAAGGCATCGGGGCGCTGGGTTGGGCGGTAATGGCAGATACTGCGCCGAAAGAGATTAGCGGTCTTTCCGGCGGCCTGTTCAATATGTTCGGTAACATTTCCGGTATCGTCACGCCAATCGCAATTGGTTATATCGTTGGCACGACTGGCTCCTTTAATGGGGCGCTGATTTATGTTGGGGTTCATGCCTTAATCGCGGTGCTGAGCTACCTGGTGCTGGTGGGCGATATTAAGCGTATCGAGCTGAAACCTGTCGCGGGGCAATAAGATGACGACACAATCCAGTCCAGTCATTACTGATATGAAAGTCATTCCGGTCGCCGGACATGACAGCATGTTGCTCAATATTGGTGGTGCACATAACGCATATTTCACCCGCAATATTGTGGTACTCACCGATAATGCCGGGCATACCGGCATTGGTGAAGCGCCGGGCGGAGAGGTGATTTATCAAACACTGGTCGAAGCTATTCCGATGGTGCTGGGCCAGGAAGTTGCGCGCCTGAATAAAGTGGTCCAGCAGGTGCATAAAGGTAATCAGGCCGCCGATTTTGATACCTTCGGCAAAGGTGCCTGGACCTTTGAATTGCGCGTTAACGCCGTGGCGGCGCTGGAAGCCGCTTTGCTTGACCTGTTAGGTAAGGCGCTGAATGTTCCGGTCTGTGAACTGCTTGGCCCAGGCAAGCAACGCGATGCTATTACCGTCCTCGGTTATCTGTTTTATATCGGCGATCGGACTAAAACCGATCTTCCTTATCTGGACAGTACGCCAGGCAACCATGAGTGGTATCAGTTGCGCCACCAGAAAGCGATGAACAGCGAAGCCGTTGTGCGTCTGGCGGAAGCCTCACAGGATCGCTATGGCTTTAAAGATTTCAAACTCAAAGGTGGCGTATTACCTGGCGAGCAAGAAATCGACACCGTTCGTGCATTGAAGAAACGCTTCCCTGATGCGCGGATTACCGTTGATCCCAACGGTGCCTGGCTACTTGATGAAGCCATTTCTCTATGCAAAGGGCTGAATGATGTTCTTACCTATGCCGAAGATCCATGCGGCGCAGAACAGGGTTTCTCCGGTCGCGAAGTGATGGCGGAGTTTCGGCGGGCGACCGGCTTGCCCGTCGCGACCAATATGATCGCCACCAACTGGCGTGAAATGGGTCATGCGGTGATGCTCAATGCAGTAGATATTCCACTTGCCGATCCGCACTTCTGGACGCTTTCCGGTGCAGTCCGCGTGGCGCAGCTTTGCGACGACTGGGGGCTGACCTGGGGCTGTCATTCCAACAACCACTTCGATATCTCTCTGGCGATGTTTACCCATGTGGGCGCGGCGGCACCAGGTAATCCCACCGCTATCGATACCCACTGGATTTGGCAGGAGGGCGATTGTCGCCTGACCAAAAATCCGCTGGAGATTAAAAACGGAAAAATTGCCGTTCCTGATGCGCCCGGCCTGGGCGTGGAACTGGACTGGGAACAGGTACAAAAGGCACATGAGGCCTATAAACGTCTGCCTGGCGGTGCGCGTAACGACGCAGGCCCGATGCAGTGCCTGATCCCCGGCTGGACCTTTGACCGTAAACGTCCCGTTTTCGGCCGTCATTGATTCTGAAAAAGGACATAAATATGAATTCTCAATTTACGACGCCTGTTGTTACTGAAATGCAGGTCATCCCGGTGGCGGGTCATGACAGTATGCTGATGAATCTGAGTGGCGCACACGCACCGTTCTTCACGCGTAATATTGTGATCATCAAATATAATTCTGGTCACACCGGCGTAGGGGAAATTCCCGGCGGCGAGAAAATCCGTAAAACGCTGGAAGATGCGATTCCGCTGGTGGTAGGTAAAACGCTGGGTGAATACAAAAACGTTCTGACGCTGGTGCGTAATACTTTTGCCGATCGTGATTCTGGCGGGCGTGGTTTACAGACTTTTGATCTGCGTACCACTATCCACGTGGTAACCGGGATCGAAGCGGCAATGCTGGATCTGCTTGGGCAACACCTTGGGGTTAACGTGGCATCCCTGCTGGGCGATGGTCAACAGCGTAGCGAAGTCGAAATGCTCGGTTATCTGTTCTTTGTCGGCAATCGCAAAGCCACACCGTTACCGTATCAAAGCCAGCCGGATGACAAATGCGACTGGTATCGTCTTCGTCACGAAGAAGCGATGACGCCGGATGCGGTGGTGCGCCTGGCGGAAGCGGCGTATGAAAAATATGGCTTCAACGATTTCAAACTGAAGGGCGGTGTACTGGCCGGGGAAGAAGAAGCCGAATCTATTGTGGCACTGGCGCAACGCTTCCCGCAGGCGCGTATTACGCTCGATCCTAACGGTGCCTGGTCGCTGAACGAAGCGATTAAAATTGGTAAATACCTGAAAGGTTCGCTGGCTTATGCAGAAGATCCGTGTGGTGCGGAGCAAGGTTTCTCCGGGCGTGAAGTGATGGCAGAGTTCCGTCGCGCAACTGGCCTGCCGACTGCAACCAATATGATAGCCACCGACTGGCGGCAGATGGGCCATACGCTCTCGTTACAATCCGTTGATATCCCGCTGGCGGATCCGCATTTCTGGACGATGCAGGGTTCGGTACGTGTGGCGCAAATGTGCCATGAATTTGGCCTGACCTGGGGTTCACACTCTAACAACCACTTCGATATTTCCCTGGCGATGTTTACCCATGTTGCCGCTGCTGCACCGGGTAAAATTACTGCTATTGATACGCACTGGATCTGGCAGGAAGGTAATCAGCGCCTGACCAAAGAGCCTTTTGAGATCAAAGGCGGTCTGGTACAAGTGCCAGAAAAACCGGGGCTGGGTGTAGAAATCGATATGGATCAAGTGATGAAAGCCCATGAGCTGTATCAGAAATACGGGCTTGGCGCGCGTGATGATGCGATGGGGATGCAGTACCTGATTCCTGGCTGGACGTTCGATAACAAGCGTCCGTGCATGGTGCGTTAAGACAGAAAACCAAAACCGGCTCTATCTGGAGCCGGTTTGAGACTGATGCCAAACGCAAAATTGCCTGTTGCGCTACGTATCAGGTCTACATCATTTTTTAATTCATTGAATTTAATTGGTTTTGTAGGCCGGACAAGGCGTTAACGCCGCATCCGGCATAAACACAGGCACTTTGTCACCAATCTGAAACCAGCTTCATAAAAAGCCGATTGCTACTCGACAAGACGTCCATTACCCAAGAATTTTACTGGCTTCGCGTGCCACATTATCCATCTCGTCCAACAATTCCAGTAGCTCCGGCTCCAAATCTTCTTCTTTAGTACCGCTTCGTAGCTGTTGTTCAATAAGTTGACAGAGATTCTTCATACGCGGCACACCGCTATAGCCGCAACTGCCATGCAGTTTATGAATCAAATCAACCAGGCCTTCTGGATTTTCCCCAACCAGTTGTTCCTCAACTTTGTTGCGAACTTCAGGCAGGAAATCGAGCAACATTTGCAGCATATCGCGCGCCAGATCGGTTTTGCCAGCGGCCTGGCGTAGCGCCAGTTGCCAGTCCAGAGTCGCATTCTGGTTCACCACAATTTCGTTCACTTCTGGCGTCACAACGCGGGAAGAAATGCCGCTGCCGGGTTTGTAGCGCAGCAGCAAATTATGCAATCGCTCTTCTTCTATCGGTTTCGCCAGATAATCGCTCATCCCCGCGCCAAGTAATTTCTCTTTTTGCCCAGCCATCGCATGTGCAGTCACCGCGATGACTGGCGTTTGTTGCTGGTGCGGAAGCTGGTGGATAAGTTCGCATGCACGAATGCCGTCCATGTCCGGCATTTGAATATCCATTAAGATTAAATCGAACGGCATCTGTTTTGCTCGTTCAACCGCCTGATGTCCGCTATCGCACAACTCCACATGCTGAACCATGTCTTCCAGCAATGCGCCGATAAGTTTCAGGTTTGCTGGGTTATCATCAACAGCCATAACCGTCATTACCAGCTTACTTTCGTCGGTGACAGGCAACAGCGTATTTTGTGTTTGATGACAAAACTCGGTCAGTACAGGCAACAGACGTGTAGGCGTCAGGGGTTTCAGCAGACACGCGCCGATACCATCTTGCTTGAGCTTTTCGGCATTGACCTGTGCATGGCACGGAAGGGCGAGCATCAGAAAATCGGTCATCGACACCGCTTTCGCTAACCGCTCATGTTGCATCGTTAGCGGTTCGCGGAAAGTCACCGCAATCCCTAACAACATCATGTCGTAATGCGCGGGAGGGAGGGCCGAGAAGCTTGGGCTGTAGACCACCTCAAGCGGTGTTTCGCTTAAAATATCCAGCGTGCACTGCGCGGCTGCCGAGTTCGGTTCGACATAAGCCAGGCGTTTGCCGGTGAGGCACTGGGTGGATGGTCCTTCAATAATAATATTCGGGTTCAGATCGAGATTAATATGGAACCAGAAGGTTGAGCCACGATTCGGCTGGCTATGGAACGAGATATCTCCGCCCATCTCATTAACCAGTTTTTGCGTAATTACCAGCCCCAGCCCGGTGCCGCCATGACGGCGTGAAATACTGGCATCTGCCTGCCTGAAGGCCTGGAACAGGCGCGATTGATCGCGTTCAGGAATACCAATACCGGTATCGCGGATCTGCACTTCAATCTGAACTTTGGTATTACTCAGCGCTCGTTTTTCCACCAGAATATCGATGTTGCCATTCTCGGTGAATTTAATCGCATTCCCCACCAGGTTAGTGATAATTTGCTGTAAACGCAGTGGATCGCCTATCACGTTATCTGGCACGTCGCTCTTAATATTGAGCGTCAATTCCAGCCCTTTATCGTGAGAAGAATGCGCCAGAAGAGTAACCACTTCATCCAGCGTGCTGCGCAGCGGGAACGGAATACTTTCCAGGATCAGCTTGCCCGCTTCCAGTTTCGAGAAGTCGAGAACATCATTAATAATTGCCAGCAAATTATTTGCCGAGCGTTCAATCGTGTTCAGGTGATCGCGCTGCGTTGGCGTTAATTCTGTTTTCAGCGTCAGGCGGGTAAAGCCAATAACTCCATTCAGCGGTGTACGCAGCTCATGTGACATATTCGCCAGAAACTCGGACTTAATACGCGCAGCTTCCTGGGCGCGCTTTTTCGCCAGGTCCAACTCAACGTTCTGAATTTCCATCTGCTCCAGCGTTTCACGCAGATCGGACGTCGCCTGGTCGATATTGTGCTGCATCTCTTCGTGATAAGCCGCCAGAGACATTGCCATCGAGTTGATGCCGTTTTTCAGCATATCCAACTCGCCGAGCATAAATCCTTCCACCCGGCTGTCGAGTTGTCCTCGGCGGATGCGGTCGACAGTATTCACCATGTTGCGAATCGGGCCGGTTACATCGCGCATGAGTCGCCAGCCAAAAATAAGCGCAATACCAATACAAAACAGCATCATCACGCTGGAAATAAAAATCTCTTTATATTGCTGTAAGCGCACCGATTTAAGGTCCAGCTCAAGGGCAATATACCCCAGCATATTCTGACTATTTTTGGCATCGCTAATGGGCGATTCGTCGGGAGAATAACTCTCGGAGATAATCGGCGTACGCAAAATCATAATATCGCCATCACGTGTGACAGTGAGCTGGCGCGGAAATGGCACGTTACTACCGAGCTGCATTGCTGAAGGGTCGAGATGAAAATTGGAGGTGACAAAGAGTCGGTTATTTTCATCGTAAACTGAAATGGCGCGAACAATATCAGAATGGCGACGATGCAAAACGCTTATCAACTGACCGATAGATTCGCGATTTTGCAGGCTCATGCCATATTCAGTAGAAACTGCAAGCGGCTCAATAATGCTGGCACCGGCATCTTCCAGTTGACGCTGCAAGTCGTTATAGCGATGCACGACGAAAAAGATACTGAGCAATAAACCAATAAGGACGGTCGGCGCCAGGATCAGAATCATCATGCGTGCGCGCAGGCTGTAGTTGGTCATGGAGTTCCGTTATGGGACAATTAAGGTCACACTGTTAAATTGAGAAAGTCTCGCCAATGGCGCAATTCTACTCTGCAAAACGACGCGTGACGACGCGTCAGATCATAACCGTTTCAGTCAACGACCTCGACTCTTTTGGTCAGGGCGTGGCACGACATAACGGAAAAGCGTTATTTATCCCCGGGCTATTGCCGCAGGAAGACGCGGAAGTTACTGTTACTGAAGATAAAAAACAGTATTCCCGCGCTAAAGTCGTGCGCAGGCTAAGCGACAGCCCGGAACGCGAAACGCCACGCTGCCCTCATTTTGGCGTATGCGGCGGCTGTCAGCAACAACACGCCAGCATCGAACTACAGCAGCGAAGCAAAAGTGCGGCGCTCGCCCGGTTAATGAAGCATGACGTCTCTGAAGTGATCGCCGATGTTCCCTGGGGATACCGTCGCCGCGCGCGCTTAAGCCTGAACTATCAGCCGAAAAAACAACAATTACAGATGGGATTTCGCAAAGCGGGTTCCAGTGACATTGTCGATGTTAAGCAATGCCCCATTTTAGCGCCCCAACTTGAAGCATTGCTGCCCAAAGTCAGGGCATGCCTGGGCAGCTTACAAGCCATGCGCCATCTTGGTCACGTTGAACTGGTGCAGGCAACCAGCGGCACGCTGATGATTTTACGCCATACCGCACCGCTAAGTTCGGCTGATCGTGAAAAACTGGAACGCTTTTCGCATTCTGAAGGCCTGGATCTGTTTCTCGCCCCCGATAGTGAGATACTCGAAACCGTCTCTGGCGAGATGCCCTGGTATGACTCAAACGGATTGCGTTTAACTTTTAGCCCGCGTGATTTTATTCAGGTCAACGCGGGTGTGAACCAGAAAATGGTGGCGCGCGCGCTGGAGTGGTTGGATGTGCAGGCTGAAGACAGCGTGCTTGATCTATTCTGCGGTATGGGCAATTTCACACTGCCATTAGCGACACGAGCGGCTAGCGTGGTAGGGGTAGAAGGTGTTGCGGCGCTGGTGGAGAAAGGTCAGGAAAATGCGCGACTTAATGGTTTACAAAATGTGACGTTTTATCATGAAAATCTTGAAGATGATGTCACAAAGCAGCCGTGGGCTAAAAACGGCTTTGACAAAGTGTTGCTGGACCCGGCGCGAGCAGGTGCTGCTGGCGTCATGCAGCAAATTATAAAACTGGAACCCATTCGTATAGTTTATGTATCCTGTAACCCTGCGACGCTGGCTCGGGATAGCGAGGCGTTATTAAAAGCAGGATATACCATTGCGCGACTGGCGATGCTGGATATGTTCCCACACACGGGGCATCTGGAATCGATGGTGCTTTTTTCGCGCGTTAAATAGTTACGATTTGCTGATTTCGGCAGGTCAGGTCCCTAAAGGAGAGGACAATGGTTGCGGTAAGAAGTGCACATATCAATAAGGCTGGTGAATTTGATCCGGACAAATGGATCGCAAGTCTGGGGATTGCCAGCCAGAAGTCGTGTGAGTGCTTAGCCGAAACCTGGGCGTATTGTCTGCAGCAGACGCAGGGGCATCCGGATGCCAGTTTACTGTTGTGGCGTGGTGTCGAGATGGTGGAGATCCTCTCGACATTAAGTATGGACATTGACACGCTGCGGGCGGCGCTACTGTTCCCTCTGGCCGATGCCAACGTAGTCAGCGAAGACGTACTGCGCGAGAGCGTCGGTAAGTCGGTCGTTAATCTTATTCACGGTGTGCGCGATATGGCGGCAATCCGCCAGCTTAAAGCCACACACACCGATTCTGTTTCCTCCGAGCAGGTCGATAATGTTCGCCGGATGTTGCTGGCGATGGTCGATGACTTCCGTTGCGTGGTCATCAAACTGGCGGAGCGAATTGCCCATCTGCGCGAAGTGAAAGACGCGCCAGAAGATGAACGCGTACTTGCAGCAAAAGAGTGCACCAATATCTACGCGCCGCTGGCGAACCGTCTCGGGATTGGGCAACTGAAATGGGAACTGGAAGATTACTGCTTCCGTTATCTCCACCCGACCGAATACAAGCGCATCGCCAAATTGCTGCATGAACGCCGTCTCGACCGCGAACACTATATCGAAGAGTTTGTCGGTCATCTGCGCGCTGAGATGAAAGCTGAAGGCGTTAAAGCTGAAGTGTATGGTCGTCCGAAACACATCTACAGCATCTGGCGCAAAATGCAGAAAAAGAACCTCGCCTTCGATGAGCTGTTTGATGTCCGTGCAGTACGTATTGTTGCCGAGCGTTTACAAGACTGCTACGCCGCGCTGGGGATAGTGCACACTCACTATCGCCACTTGCCGGATGAATTTGATGATTACGTCGCAAATCCGAAACCAAACGGCTATCAGTCTATTCATACTGTGGTACTGGGGCCGGGTGGCAAAACCGTTGAGATCCAAATCCGCACCAAACAGATGCATGAAGATGCAGAACTGGGTGTCGCTGCGCACTGGAAATACAAAGAAGGTGCGGCTGCTGGCGGGGCGCGTTCGGGACATGAAGACCGGATTGCCTGGCTGCGTAAACTGATTGCGTGGCAGGAAGAGATGGCTGATTCCGGCGAAATGCTCGACGAAGTACGCAGCCAGGTGTTTGACGACCGGGTATACGTCTTTACGCCGAAAGGTGATGTCGTTGATTTGCCTGCGGGATCAACGCCGCTGGACTTCGCTTATCACATCCACAGCGATGTCGGACACCGCTGCATCGGGGCAAAAATTGGCGGGCGGATTGTGCCATTCACCTACCAGTTACAGATGGGTGACCAGATTGAAATTATCACCCAGAAACAGCCCAATCCCAGCCGTGACTGGTTAAACCCAAACCTCGGTTACGTCACAACCAGCCGTGGGCGTTCGAAAATTCATGCCTGGTTCCGTAAACAGGATCGTGACAAAAACATTCTGGCTGGACGACAAATCCTTGATGACGAGCTGGAACATCTTGGGATCAGCCTGAAAGAAGCAGAAAAACACCTGCTGCCGCGTTACAACTTCAATGATGTCGACGAGTTGCTGGCGGCGATTGGTGGCGGGGATATCCGTCTCAATCAGATGGTGAATTTCCTGCAATCGCAATTTAATAAGCCGAGTGCCGAAGAGCAGGACGCCGCCGCGCTGAAGCAGCTTCAGCAAAAAAGCCATGCCCCGCAAAACCGCAGTAAAGATAACGGGCGCGTGGTAGTAGAAGGTGTCGGCAATCTGATGCACCACATCGCGCGCTGCTGTCAGCCGATTCCTGGTGATGAAATTGTTGGTTTCATTACTCAGGGACGCGGTATTTCTGTGCACCGCGCCGATTGCGAACAACTGGTGGAGCTACGCTCCCATGCGCCAGAACGCATTGTTGATGCTGTATGGGGCGAGAGCTACTCCGCCGGATATTCGCTGGTGGTCCGCGTGCTGGCTAATGATCGTAGTGGGTTGTTACGTGATATCACGACCATTCTCGCCAATGAGAAAGTGAACGTGCTTGGCGTTGCCAGCCGTAGCGACACCAAACAGCAACTGGCAACCATCGACATGACCATTGAGATTTATAACCTGCAGGTGCTGGGCCGCGTGCTGGGTAAACTCAACCAGGTGCCGGATGTTATCGACGCGCGTCGACTGCACGGGAGTTAGTCTTACATAGCTGGATATGGCGTCAGCCGTATCCAGCGATATCTTTTACTCGAAGGTATTACACCTGACAGACCCGCAATTTTCAGGACATTCTAATGAATCAAATCGACCGTTTGCTCACCATCATGCAGCGCCTGCGCGATCCGGAAAACGGCTGCCCGTGGGATAAAGAGCAGACATTTGCTTCTATAGCACCTTACACACTTGAAGAAACCTACGAAGTGCTGGATGCCATTGCCCGCGAAGACTTTGACGATCTGCGCGGTGAGCTCGGCGATCTGTTGTTCCAGGTGGTGTTTTACGCGCAAATGGCCCAGGAAGAAGGGCGCTTTGACTTTAATGATATTTGTGCTGCGATCAGCGATAAATTAGAGCGTCGCCATCCGCATGTTTTTGCTGACAGTTCTGCCGAAAACAGTAGTGAAGTGCTCGCCCGTTGGGAGCAAATCAAAACTGAAGAACGCGCGCAGAAAGCACAGCATTCGGCGCTGGATGATATTCCTCGTAGTTTACCGGCTTTAATGCGTGCGCAAAAAATCCAGAAACGTTGCGCCAACGTTGGTTTTGACTGGACGACGCTTGGCCCGGTGGTCGATAAAGTCTACGAAGAGATCGACGAGGTGATGTACGAGGCGCGGCAGGCTGTTGTCGACCAGGCTAAACTGGAGGAGGAAATGGGCGACCTGCTGTTTGCAACGGTTAATCTGGCTCGCCATTTAGGGACGAAAGCAGAAATCGCATTGCAAAAAGCGAATGAAAAATTCGAGCGTCGTTTTCGCGAAGTGGAGCGTATTGTTGCCGCGCGTGGACTGGAAATGACAGGTGTTGACCTCGAAACAATGGAAGAAGTCTGGCAACAGGTAAAACGGCAGGAAATTGATCTCTAAGGGAATTACGCGGTCAAGCGCCATTTGTGTCATTTTTTAAATGACAAGCGCTTGATTTGCGTCAAAAACATTTACCCCAAAGGGGCTATTTTCTCACTCCTGATTTCAATAGTGCGCTGGCGAAGAGGAGGGATAATGAAAGTTTGTGGCACAGGTCATGTTCGGGTATACTGCTTTCCCGTCCTGGTTATTCCATCGTCTTTTCAACCTAACTTCTCAGGTTCAGCATGACAACGAACTATATTTTTGTGACCGGCGGGGTCGTATCCTCTCTGGGTAAAGGCATTGCCGCAGCCTCCCTCGCAGCCATTCTTGAAGCCCGTGGCCTCAATGTGACCATCATGAAACTGGATCCGTACATTAACGTCGATCCAGGTACTATGAGCCCAATCCAACACGGGGAAGTGTTCGTTACTGAAGACGGCGCTGAAACCGACCTGGACCTGGGTCACTACGAGCGTTTCATTCGTACCAAAATGAGCCGCCGCAACAACTTCACCACGGGTCGTATCTACTCAGACGTTCTGCGTAAAGAACGCCGCGGTGACTACCTCGGCGCAACCGTACAGGTTATTCCACACATCACTAACGCTATCAAAGAACGCGTTCTTGCAGGTGGTGAAGGCCACGACGTGGTTCTGGTCGAAATCGGCGGTACCGTAGGTGACATCGAATCCCTGCCGTTCCTCGAAGCGATTCGCCAGTTGGCTGTTGAAATTGGCCGTGAGCACACTCTGTTTATGCACCTGACGCTGGTGCCGTACATGGCAGCGTCTGGTGAAGTCAAAACCAAACCGACCCAGCACTCTGTAAAAGAGCTGCTCTCCATCGGTATCCAGCCTGACATCCTGATTTGTCGTTCAGATCGCGCCGTTCCGGCTAACGAACGTGCGAAGATTGCATTGTTCTGTAATGTTCCGGAAAAAGCGGTTATTTCTCTGAAAGATGTCGATTCCATCTATAAAATTCCGGGCCTGTTGAAATCTCAGGGGCTGGACGATTATATTTGTAAACGATTCAGCTTAAACTGCCCGGAAGCGAATCTGTCCGAATGGGAACAGGTTATCTTCGAAGAAGCGAATCCGGTGAGTGAAGTCACTATCGGTATGGTCGGCAAGTACATTGAACTGCCGGACGCTTACAAATCCGTGATCGAAGCACTGAAACACGGTGGGCTGAAGAATCGTGTCAGCGTCAACATCAAACTGATCGATTCACAAGATGTTGAAACGCGCGGTGTTGAAATCCTTAAAGGTCTGGACGCGATCCTCGTACCTGGCGGTTTCGGCTATCGTGGCGTAGAAGGCATGATTACTACCGCGCGCTTTGCGCGTGAGAACAATATTCCTTATCTGGGCATTTGCCTGGGTATGCAGGTGGCGTTAATTGATTACGCTCGCCATGTTGCCAACATGGAGAACGCCAACTCTACGGAATTTGTGCCAGACTGTAAGTACCCGGTTGTGGCGCTGATTACCGAGTGGCGCGATGAAAACGGCAACGTTGAAGTTCGTAGCGAGAAGAGCGATCTCGGCGGCACCATGCGTCTCGGCGCACAACAGTGCCAGCTGGTTGACAATAGCCTGGTTCGCCAGCTGTACAATGCGCCGACAATTGTTGAGCGTCATCGTCACCGCTACGAAGTCAACAACATGCTGCTGAAACAGATTGAAGATGCAGGTCTGCGCGTTGCGGGCCGTTCCGGGGATGATCAGTTGGTCGAGATCATCGAAGTTCCGAATCACCCGTGGTTCGTGGCTTGTCAGTTCCATCCGGAGTTTACTTCTACTCCACGTGATGGACACCCGCTGTTTGCTGGCTTTGTAAAAGCCGCCAGCGAGTTCCAGAAACGTCAGGCGAAGTAAGTAAAAAAGTTAGAACGGCAACGCGTACCCTGGGTACGCGTTGTTTGTCTGGAGTTTCAGTTTAACTAGTGACTTGAGGAAAACCTAATGTCCAAAATCGTAAAAATCATCGGTCGTGAAATCATCGACTCCCGTGGTAACCCGACTGTTGAAGCCGAAGTACATCTGGAGGGTGGTTTCGTCGGTATGGCAGCTGCTCCATCAGGTGCTTCTACTGGTTCCCGTGAAGCACTGGAACTGCGCGATGGCGACAAATCCCGTTTCCTGGGCAAAGGCGTAACCAAAGCTGTTGCTGCGGTTAATGGCCCGATCGCTCAGGCGCTGATTGGCAAAGATGCCAAAGATCAGGCTGGCATTGACAAGATCATGATCGACCTGGACGGCACCGAAAACAAATCTAACTTCGGCGCGAACGCAATCCTGGCTGTATCTCTGGCTAACGCCAAAGCTGCTGCTGCCGCTAAAGGGATGCCTCTGTATGAGCACATCGCTGAACTGAACGGCACTCCGGGCAAATACTCTATGCCGGTTCCGATGATGAACATCATCAACGGTGGTGAGCACGCTGACAACAACGTTGATATCCAGGAATTCATGATTCAGCCGGTTGGCGCGAAAACTGTGAAAGAAGCCATCCGCATGGGTTCTGAAGTTTTCCATCACCTGGCAAAAGTTCTGAAAGCGAAAGGCATGAACACTGCAGTTGGTGACGAAGGTGGCTATGCGCCGAACCTGGGTTCCAACGCTGAAGCTCTGGCTGTTATCGCTGAAGCTGTTAAAGCTGCTGGCTATGAACTGGGCAAAGACATCACTCTGGCGATGGACTGTGCAGCTTCTGAATTCTACAAAGACGGTAAATACGTTCTGGCTGGCGAAGGCAACAAAGCTTTCACCTCTGAAGAATTCACTCACTTCCTGGAAGAACTGACCAAACAGTACCCGATCGTTTCTATCGAAGACGGTCTGGATGAATCTGACTGGGACGGTTTCGCATACCAGACCAAAGTACTGGGCGACAAAATCCAGCTGGTTGGTGACGACCTGTTCGTAACCAACACCAAGATCCTGAAAGAAGGTATCGAAAAAGGTATCGCTAACTCCATCCTGATCAAATTCAACCAGATCGGTTCTCTGACCGAAACTCTGGCTGCAATCAAGATGGCGAAAGACGCTGGCTACACTGCAGTTATCTCTCACCGTTCTGGCGAAACTGAAGACGCTACCATCGCTGACCTGGCTGTTGGTACTGCTGCAGGCCAGATCAAAACTGGTTCTATGAGCCGTTCTGACCGTGTTGCTAAATACAACCAGCTGATTCGTATCGAAGAAGCTCTGGGCGAAAAAGCACCGTACAACGGTCGTAAAGAGATCAAAGGCCAGGCATAAGTCTGACTTTATCTGATTTAAAAATGCCAGCCTTCGGGCTGGCGTTTTTTATGGTTGAGTTACCAGCGGCCTGAGGAACCACCGCCTCCAGATGAACCACCGCCACCGCTAAACCCGCCACCGCCGCTAAACCCACCACCACTTGAGCCTCCACCGGAAGAGGATGAAGAAGAACCTTTTCTTGAAGCCCTTTCTTTACCGAGTTTCTTATATTTGGCGCGTAGTTTTTTACTAACTATAAGCCAAAAGATAAGCAGCGCTACGATCGCGAAAGGCGTTAACATACCGCAGGCAACGATTAAATTCGTCCATGGTCCTGGCTCTGCAACATAAAGGAATACCATCCCGTAAATTGCGCCAGTGAGTGCTATCCAGGGAGATTTGACGGATCGGTAAAAACAATAAAATATGAAAGCACCGCCAGTAATATAATTACAGCAAGCGATAATGGAATAGGGGGATTGATACTGTAGTAATTCCCCCTGTTTTCCGGTAATTCACCATTCAACAGAAGCGCGCCAATATTTTCGCTTGCCAGTGTTAACCCACCCATAAGGTCATCACTTTTAAAAGCAGGGATTAATATATCACGGATAATCTTCGCCGCTTGCAGGTCGGTAACCACCCCTTCCAGCCCGTAGCCCACTTCAATGCGAACTTTACGATCTTCCCAGACGACCAGGATCAGAATACCATCGTCACGCCGCTCATCCCCCAGTTTCCAGCTATCAAAAACGCGAGTTGCATATTGTTCAATGGTATCGTCCCCGGTGGATGGCACAATTAATACGGCGACCTGGGCTCGTGTTTTTTGTGTAATATCCTGCAGCTGCTGTGTCAGTGATTGTTGTTCAGACGAGCTTAACGTACCAGTAATATCGGTCACCTGTTGGCGCAGCTCCGGCACAGCAATTTGCTGGGCAAGCACCGGAAGGCACCACAAAGCGAGTAAAATAAAGATTAAGCGCATTACGATCACCAACGCCCGGAAGCGCCACCGCCACCAGATGAACCGCCGCCACCGCTGAAATTGTCATTGTCGAAAGACGATGAAGAGGAAGATGACGACGATGATGAAGAATGCCTGGAGGCCGAGTTGCTTCTTTCGTAACGTGACGGTCGGTTGGCACTACGCATTGAATCACGCACCTTTCTGCCGAAAGGTGTGAAAGCGATAGCTACGACCAGGAACGGTGTGGCGAAACATAATAATGTGGCAAGAACTCCCCAGCTCCCGCTATATCCAGCGATGGGAAGTACAAAGGCCAATATTATGGCAGCAAAGCAAATTACTCCCAGCGTTTTGACATATCCTCTGGCAGAAATAAACGTCAGTACTATCGCCCAGACTAACAAAGCCCACCAACCGCTAAAGGGCAAAGGGTGATCGGGCGATGTGTTATTGACTAAATCATTTCCTGATAGTCGGGTTTCAATATCACTGATACCCTGTTGCAAGCCGCCAGCAAGGTCGCCTTTTTTAAACGCGGGAATAATACTGTTGCGAATAATTTGCCCGGACTGTGCATCAGTAAGAATACCCTCAAGCCCGTAACCGATTTCAATATGAACTGTATGATCTTGCCAGGCAACTAACAGTAAAATACCGTCATCACGACCTTTATGGCCGGGCTGCCAACTTTCGAACACACGTGTTGCATATTGCTCGATGGTTTCTTCGCCTGTGGTTTCAACCACCAATACCACAAGCTGCGTCTGTTCTTTTTGCGTCAGGGCTTTAATCTGGCTGGTCAGCGTACTTACTTCCCCTCTGGTTAATGTCCCTGTTAAATCATTTATATATTTAGGTAATTCAGGTACTGGAACTTGTACTGCAAACGCAGATGAACAGACCAGAACAAGAAGTAAGATAAAATTTTTCATATAATTAACTCGCCTAATGAGCACTCGCATTCTGGCTAAAATCTATTGTTGGGGCTTTGCTTACTGCGGCGACATCATCCGGCAAATAATTTTTCTTTGGTGTGTAATCCATGACCTTTGCGGTTAACACTGCGGGAAATTTGCGGATAGTGACATTATATTGTTCAATGGCTTTAATATATCTTCCTCGCGCGACAGCAATTCGATTTTCGCTTCCTTCGAGTTGTACCATTAAATTTTGATAGAGTTCCTGAGCCTTTAATTCTGGATAACGTTCACTAATAATCGTTAACTGCCCGAGAGCGCGAGTCACCTGCGCCTGAGCTTGTTGCCAGGCTTGTAATTTTTGCTCATCTCCCGAAGCTTGCTGAAGATCGCTGCTGGCACGATTAGCTTGACTACGGGCTAACGTAACGGCCTCCAGTACCTCTTTTTCATGGCTGGAATAACCTTTAATACTTGCGACAAGATTAGGAATAAGATCGGCGCGACGTTGATACTGATTCAGTACTTCTGACCAGGAGGCATTAACCTGCTCATCATAGGTTTGAATATCGTTATAACCGCAACCTGATAAATTGAAAATAAATATAAATACGATGAATATTCTAAACATGTTTAAATCCCTTTTATTTAATCCTTTAAAACATAATACGCCGCTTCATTTTATTCTTAATGATCTGATTCACTTTTTACCTTAAACCCGCCTGTAACAGAATGTTAATAAGACATGATTGTTGCGGCAGGATCTGCAATAATTAACAATTATCCACTTCTCAGAGAATGCTATGCAGTACCCGATTAACGAGATGTTCCAGACCCTGCAAGGTGAGGGTTACTTTACCGGCGTCCCCGCCATTTTTATTCGTTTACAGGGATGCCCGGTCGGCTGTGCCTGGTGCGACACCAAACACACATGGGAAAAGCTTGAGGATCGGGAAGTTTCCCTTTTCAGCATTCTGGGTAAAACGAAAGAGAGTGATAAGTGGGGAGCAGCAAGCAGTGAAGACTTGCTCGCAGTCATCGGTCGTCAGGGATACACCGCGCGTCACGTGGTGATTACGGGTGGTGAGCCTTGTATTCATGACTTGATGCCACTAACTGACCTGCTCGAAAAGAACGGTTTCAGTTGCCAGATAGAAACCAGCGGTACTCATGAAGTGCGTTGTACGCCGAATACCTGGGTCACCGTGTCGCCAAAACTGAATATGCGTGGCGGTTATGAAGTATTGTCGCAAGCCCTGGAGCGAGCTAACGAAATCAAACACCCAGTTGGACGCGTACGGGATATCGAAGCACTGGATGAATTGCTGGCGACGCTGACCGATGATAAACCGCGAGTCATTGCACTTCAGCCAATTAGCCAGAAGGAAGATGCTACGCGTTTGTGCATTGAAACTTGCATTGCGCGTAACTGGCGTTTGTCGATGCAAACACATAAATATTTAAATATTGCCTGATTTGATTATTCATCATTAATATTTAACGTTCAGGTTGAAAAACAATCGCCCCGTTTTACAGGGGCGATGCAAGATAGTGACGGGATTATCGATAGCGTTTTTGTAGACTGGCAGGAAGATAACGCTGTAACGGGGATGGTGTTTCACCTTCAATCAGTTGCGAAATAAGCTCAAAGCAGTGAAAAGCAAGTTGGCGATTATCCTGTTGTATCGTGTCGATTCTTACCGAAAGTGAATCATACAAGTAATGATCATCAAAACTTGCCAGGTGGATTTTACTGTCGAGTAAATTATATTGGCTCATATAGCGCAGAACGCCCTCCAGTAACCCACAAGCGGCGGTGAATAATGCTTTAGGGGGACGTCCTAAACGAGCGCATAGTGCGGCAAACATTTCATATCCTGAGCTCGGATGATAATTACCGTGAATAATCCATTCAGGTTGTAGCGTTACTCCGGCTTGCTGCAAGCCTTGTGTAAATCCTTCCAGTCGATCGCGTGTCGGTGACAAACGGGGTTGTCCGCCCAGAAAATAGAATTCATCCGGGTGACTCCGTGCAATATCTGCCACCAGGGCGGCGGTGGGAGAAACAGAGTCAGTAATTACCAATGGCAATGTGCTGCCGTTCATGTGGCGATCGAACAACACAACAGGTAATTGCTCGCTAAGTTTTTGATAGTCATTATCATGCAGCATACTGGATGCGACGATTAACCCATCAACCTGGCGGGCAATCATATTGTTCACCACCATTGTTTCCTGTGAAGGATTTTCATCAGTACAGGATATGAGGAGCTGGACGCCCGCTTCCCGACACAATGTTTCCAGTTCATGGGAAAATACTGCAAATCCGTAGTTAGTGATTTCAGGAACGACAAGACCAATGGTATGACTGCGGTTGTCCCGTAATGAGCGGGCATGAATACTGGGCTGATAATGCTGCTGTTGGGCAATACTCAGCACACGCTCACGCGTTTCCTGCGCAACACGTAACTCTTTGCCACGACCATTGAGAACCAGACTGGCGGTTGCTTTAGACACTCCCGCCAGTTCAGCAATGTCTTTAATAGTAACGCGTTTGGTTTTTCTCACGACGAGGATCCGTAATTCAAAACCCTCATTCTACCATGCAGGCGCGTAGCGACCAGTAGCGTAACGTGACGTCAGACTCACCCTGTAATATCAGCGAAGCTGGATGATGGGGAAAATAACGATTGCTCATTACACCTTCGCCATTATTGATGAATATCTCTACGCTGGAACTGTCACAGAGAATCTTCAGTGACGTTACGCTTCCTCGCCAGTAACGAGTTAGTTTCTCTTGCCCTGCAAGGCTTTTCCTCTGTAGTTGAATACCATCGGCATTGAGATGTAGTGCCAGTGCGTTGCCAAAATTCAGATACAGCTCACCCGACGGAATGATGTCCATTTCCAGGCGTTCAATTTCGACATGCGGCGCATAATCCGCTTTTCCTTGCCAGAAGTGTTCAGCTTCACGCAGTTGCGCGAGTTCCCTGATTGGCATCTGCAACAATTTTCCCTTCTGGAATGAGAGTTCGCGCAAACAGGTCATTTGATGCTGCCAATGATGTTTTCTGGTTGGTTGCAACATCTCTTCACCATCAGGAACCCCCATCCAACCAACCAGCAATCGTCGCCCGTCCGGGGCTTCCATCGTCTGTGGCGCATAGAATTCAAACCCCGCATCCAGCTCTGAGAAAGCGTCATGCGTAAATTTGCCTGTCTCGTGATCAAACTGTCCATGTAGCCAGGCGCAGGGATAAGTATTCAGATAGCGCTCATGTTCGCGCGCTATTCCCTGGGGGCAGCAGAGGAGAATGTATTCACCATCAAGAGCGAAAAGATCAGGACATTCCCACATGTATCCTGCATTATCTATTTCATTCAGACCGTTACCAGCAATTTCTCCATGAAAAGACCAGGTATTCAGATCGACAGAGGAATACAGCAGCACTTTCCCCCGTTTCTCTTTATCTTGTGCGCCAAGCACCATGTACCATCGGCTGTTGTGCTTCCAGACTTTTGGATCACGAACATGCCCGGTGTAACCATCAGGTAACGGTATTACCGGGCCTAATTTATCAAACCCACCCTGGTTATTTTCGGTGGCCAGACATTGCCATGCTGTTCTGCTACCATCATCAAACTTAACATTACCGGTATAGCAAAGTGTGAGAACTCCCTGATTATTAACCGCGCTTCCTGAGTAACAACCATTACGGTCGTACTCTTTATCAGGCATTAGCGCTAATGGTTCATGCTGCCAGTGCAATAAATCCGTCGAACTCCAGTGCCCCCAACATTTGTACTTATGATCACAAGCCAGTGGATTCCACTGATAAAACAGATGATAGCGGCCTCCTGACCAGCAAAAGCCATTTGGATCGTTCATTAGTCCGGTGACTGGAGCGAGATGCCAACAAGGATAGTGGGCATCTGCCTGTGCTTTGGGCTGACCTTTCATAACTGCCTGTAAAATCGCGGGCATTTGTGAAGGCATCGACATTATTCCTCGTCCGTTTTGTATTTGAGTAATAAAGAGAGACTAAAAGCGACAGCGAAAGCAATCGCCATTCCAATAATATAATTAACCAACGATGTTGGCTGAACTATTGCCATGCCGGGTATTGCTGTCAGACCAACGGCAGTCATATAAACGTGAACAGAGACAACCCAGGCACCGCCGGCAGCGCCACCAATTAAGGCAGCAATAAAAGGTTTAACAAAACGAAGATTGATACCAAAAATAGCGGCTTCAGTTATACCTAACATTGCGGAAAAGGCCGAGGGCAGGGTGATTGCTTTAATTTTTGTATCTTTGGTTTTAAACCATACCGCCAGACATGCACCGCCTTGCGCAACGTTTGCCATTGCCCAAATAGGCAGCAGGAAATTGACACCAATTGCAGGATTTCCTAAAAGCCCGGCTTCAATTGCGTGAAAACTATGATGGATGCCAGTAATTACAATGGCTGAATATAGCCCACCGAATAACAACCCTGCTAACCAGCCAGCGTGTGCAATCAGCGTGCTGAGAACGAAAGAGATACCATCGCCTAACGCTCGTCCTGCTGGACCAATGATTAAAAGAGCGATAAAGCCAGAAATGACGACTGTCAGAAATGGCGTCAGAATGAGATCCAGGGCATCAGGGATAAACCTGCGTAACTGTTTTTCCACTATGCTCATAAACCACACGGCTAAAAGCACGGGGAAAACCGTTCCCTGGTAACCAATCATAGCGATTTCAAAACCGAAGAAGTCCATTGTCTGAAATCCCGCAGCAACGCCCCAGGCATTCGTGAGTGCTGGGTGAGTCAGGATACCTCCTAAGGTCGCGCCAAGATAAGGATTACCACCAAATTCACGAGCAGCAGTAAAGCCTATCAGGATGGGAAGAATAATAAATGCGGCTGAACTGCACATATCCAGCATGATATAAATCGCATTATCGGCATTCACCCAGCCATACGTTTTTACCATTCCCAGAAGTCCCATTAATAAACCAGAAGCAACAATGGCAGGAATGATGGGTACAAAAATATTCGACAGTAAGCGTGCAATTCGCTGAAAAGGATTGAGTTTTTGAGCGGCAATACGCGCGGTATCTGATTTACTGGATTCGCTAATGCCCGCGGCCTGAATAAAGGCAGCATAGACTTTATTAACCACGCCGGTGCCAAAGATGATCTGCATTTGCCCTGAATTACGAAAACAACCTTTCACTCCATCAATCTGGCCAATGGCATCTTGATCGGCAAGTGTGTCGTCAACCAGTACCAGTCGTAGGCGAGTAGCACAATGTGCTGCACTGGCGATGTTCTCCTTACCACCTAATAAAGGAAGCAACGATTGGGCGATTTTATCGAAATCCATATAACCCTCTAATTCATTGTTATTTCAGTAAAAGCCTCACATTCGTGAGGCTGTCTGGTATTAAAACCAGGTTTCCATTTGGACACCAAAATTCCACTCTCCGCCAGTGTTGAACCCACTGCTGCCGAAAGCGTCATTGCTGGCAAAATCATCAAGTTTGCTGCTCCAGTCCATCCAGGTGGCAAACAGGCGAAGCTCCGGACGGCTAAAGAAATTATTGATATCGTTAGCTTTTAGAGTTGGTGCAAAGGTGAGTTTATAGAAGCTGCCGTTCACGGCGTTATGGTTCTGATACCCCTTCGGCTTCAGATCCATATATTGATAGCTACCCTCAAAGGCCAGAGCAAAATTCTGTGTTACTTCTTTGATCAGGCGTGTATTGAAGGTAACCCATTCATAGCTATCGCCTTTGACGTAACGATCTTTACTGCTTTGCGCGAGAATGGCCGGTGCAACATACCAACCGCTTCCCAGAGGTGTTGTGCCATAAGATGCGAAGCGCCAGGTATTCGCCTCAGACAGCAGGGCGCCATCGGAGCCAATACCTTTGACTTCCGCACCCAGGCCATGACCATATAGCAGTGCTGTTTTTGCCGTCCCTTCACGCAGGCCATAGAAAGTGTCATTGTGCAGACCAACCAACGCATGTACGCCAGTATTTGCAGCATCAGTCTGAATGAGATCACCATTGGCATCTTTTCGATCATCATTATCTTTTGCCCGTAATCCGCTAACCATCAACTGGAAGGGGCCAGCATAATGATTCATGGTGAGGATGTAGTTCTGAACGTTATTGTCGATATCATCGAGATCGCCGAAATTGCGTCCGTAGAGAGAAAAGTTACTGCGGAATGTATCGTTCCATTTTACGTCATAGATACCACCGCCCGTTCCCGCCAAAAATACGACATCGGAATCTAACCAGTGAATATCAAAATTGTCGCGATCAAAGCGTTTACCAGCCCAGACAGTACTGTCTTTGAATGCTCCGGTAAAACTTGGCAATGTGCCCAGTTCGGCAAAAGCCTGTCGGATATTCAGGTTACTGGAACCGCCAGTCCAGTCGTTGTAATCTCTTTGTCCGTCAGCCAGCATCGCTTTAAAGCGCGTGGTCGCACCGTTATCCAGTGTTTGTTTATGTTCTACATTTAATTCGACGTAGGTATCGGCTTCATTTCCCAGACGGCCAACAGCTCCACCGGTTTCACCTGCGGGAGTCAGATACGGCCCACTTTTGCTGCTGGAAGCGGCATCATTCATCAGTAACCCGGAACGGGCATAGCCATGAAACTCAAAGCCACTGTTCTCTGCGGATTTCTGTTCGAGTTGGACTGTTCTCTGTGCTACTTCCTGAGTTGTTACCTGATTTTGTTGTTGTGTTTCAGCCAGTTTCTGCACCTGCAATTCAGCCGTTTTTGCCCTTGTTTCTGCCGCCTGGGCGCGGGATTCCGCATTTTTTAAACGTTGTTCCAACGCAGCCAGTCGAGATTCGATACTGCTAATATCCGTTTGTGCATGTACCGTTGTTGCACCGGTCAGCAAAGCAATTAACACTGCCAAGGTTGTTTTTTTATACATAATTTGTCGCGTCCCATCAGAGAATTATAAATTTTGCTAAAATGCTAAACCGGTTTAGGTTTTGATGATAAAGCTGACTTTTTAGCCAGAGCAATCATTTTCGCTAAACCGGTTTAGTAAATGTGACAAGCACGACAAATCGGGTTACAGATACAGCAGCAGGATCACTATTATGAAGGGAGATCGTGTTGTCGGGGTAAGGCTGTCATGGCGCCCTTAGCCGTGGTTGCCAGAGCACCACAAGTCTGAGCTTGTGCGATGATCCGTTCAAGCAATCTGGTATTTGTTGGGATTCCGGAGTCGGCCAGGCCAGCAAGTAATCCTGCGACAAAAGCATCTCCTGCCCCGGTCGTATCGACGACAGAAACAGGCCTGGCTGGATAGTGGATAAACTGCCCCTGAAAATACACAAGTACGCCATTTTTTCCTTGTGTAATAAGCAATAAAGTCAACGAATAACGCTGCACTAATGAATGCGCGCCTTGCTGAACCTGGCTTTTGCCACTGATGAATAGCAACTCTTCTTCGGACAATTTAGCGATATTCGCCAGCGAAAGTGCGCGATCAAGGTATTTTCTTAATAGCGCTTCACTCTGCCAGAGATCGCTGCGAATATTGGGATCAAAACTGATGTTTCCGCCAGCCTGGCGTATTTTCTCCATAGCCAGAAATGCGGTACTTCGGGAAGGTTCTGCACTAAGCGCGATGGAACAAAGATGGAGCCATTCACCCGGTCCGAATGCAGGAAGGTCATCAGGTTGTAAAAAAAGATCGGCACTTGGACGTACCATAAAGGTAAAGTTTCTTTCTCCTTGCTCATCAAGTCCTACAGCCACAATTGAGGTGCGATGTTGGGGATCAAGTGACATATAACGTGTATCAACATTTTCTGCACTCAGAGTCTGATACATAAAACGACCGAAAGGATCATCGCCAACTTTGCCAATAAAGGCACTTTTTCCCCCCAGCCTTGCGATACCGACTGCAACATTAGCCGGCGCCCCACCAGGACACTGTAGTAGCCTCCCCTGGCTTTCGGGTAATAAATCAACAACCGCATCACCGAGTACCCATACTCTTGCGCTCATAAAGGCTCCATTACACTAATTGCTAAATCAATTAAATCGGTTTAGCAATTAAAGCATAAACGCTGCTCAGGAGAGAACAATATTCATCAATGGTTACCCGGTATTTTGTGGTGGGAACGTGAATATGCCGGGATTAATCATTTACCCGGCACTGTTTATCTCACTTACGCATTCGACCAGCTCTGGATAGAATCCGCATTTCCCAGCTCACCATGCATCACTTCATACGATTTTTTCAGAATCACATCAGTGTGTTTGGTTAAATCTTTGAAAATGCCTTTATTCATCGCGTCGTAGCGTTTGGCATTGCCCTCAACAGGCATAAAGATATCTTTCACGCGAACCATTTTGTCGACAGCCGTTGCGTAATCCGGATACAACCCCAGACCTACCGCCGTATTAATCGCTGCCCCCAGGCTTGCACAACCGTTAATGGCGTTACGGCGTGCCGGAAGGTTGAACACGTCGGCAAAAATTTGCATAAACAGATCGCTGTTTGAACCGCCGCCAGTAATGATCACATGTTTGGCAAAGTGATTCATTTCATTACACATATTGTCGTAATTGTTCTTCAGCGTCAGCGCCACGCTTTCCAGTATTGAACGGTATATCCATGCGTAATCCATGCTGGAATCAAAACCGATCATAATCCCGCGTTTGTACGGTTCCCACGGATTGGTCAGCCAGTCCAGCACCGTCATCAGACCATTACAGCCAGGCGGCACACAAGAAGCTTTTTTGTTGAGCAAATCTTCCGGTGAAAGATCCTGTGCTTTGGCATCCTGAATTAACGACTCGCCTAACATGTCGCGCAGCCAGCTCACCGTCCACATGCCTTTTCGGATACCGTAACCTTCATACAGCAATGTTTCCGGAATAGAAGACATAATCGGCCAGTACGCTACCGGATCTTTCGGCAGTGCTTTGCCGTTCATCATCAATGCGATGTAAGTGCCAAGAGAAATTACCGCAGTTTCATCATCCAGTAACCCGGCTCCCAGAGCTTCTACCGGTTTATCACTGGTGGTACAAACAACAGGCAGTCCTGCCGGGAAATGTGTCGCCAGCGCGGCTTGTGGTGTGATATGCCCAAGAACAGTGCCAGGCATTTGCACATCAAACAGCATATGACGGGGGATATTAAACTTCTCCATTACCGCAGCATCTTCGCTCCATGCCCAGCTCTTATAATCCACTGGCCACTGACCAAAATAGTTGGCGATATTATCTTTAAATTCGCCCGTTAAACGGTGTGTCAGATAACCCGAAAAAGAGGTGACATACGCCACGTCAGGATTCGTATGTTCGTAAGGGCGTGTAACGCGTGCATCCTGCCAGCTAATCAACGGCGCAGCAGGCGTGCCATCGGCTTTCAACAACGCACGACAGCAACGGATGGATCCCAGGCCGATGCCAACAATATCTTCTTTATTCCCGGCAAACTGACTCATCAAATCGTGACCGGCAAAACATAATGATGCCCATAAATCGTCGTCAGGATGTTCTGCGGTATCGGCATCCGGCGTGTGCATCGGCTGCAATAAACCTTTGCCTTCGCAAACCACGTTACCTTCCAGATCGTACATCACCACTTTTGTGCTCTGACTTCCGCCATCAATCCCTATGATGTATTTTTTCGACATGATTTTTCTCCTGTAATTTTCCTGGCTTACTTGCTGCTAGCCATTGCGGGGGCGCTATCAGCAGTACGAATTTTTTGGAACAGCAAAAAGGTAAAGACGATCACCATGCCGAGTGCCGCCATGCCCATCAGCCACATGTTGCGGTAGGCTTCTGCTGCGGGCAGGGTGTCCTGCCAGTGGCCGATAATCGGGTAAACGAAGACATCCGGCAGGAATCCAATCACCGAACAAATACCTACCGTGGTGCCCATAATGTAAGACGGTGTTCTCGCTTCGCCGGGGCAGGCCCAGTACAGTCCACGTGAGGCGTAGCAGGTGAATCCCAGCAGTAAAATCAGGCCAATCCCCATCGCGACCGATTGCGGGTTAGAGTTGGTAACGAGTAGGGCAGTCAGTGCCAGCAGGCCGATGATGGAAAGGATTTGGATCACGCGGGTAGGGGATTTCACTTTACTGTAGGTGGTGATAATGCCGCCAAGTGGACCACACAGCGCGCGGAAGATTTTGTTGATCACAATCCCCATGTAGCTCGCCGCCACCAGCGACATGCCGTACATTTCGGTGAGATAGTTGGTGGAGTAACTCAGAATGGCGTAGATGGTGAAGACACCAAAAATCACCATGCTGCAATACCAGGTGGTGCTGATGCGCAAAACGGCCAGGATGTCGCTAAGCTGGAATGATTGTTTTTCTTCGTTATTGGCACTGCGCAGGTTGTTGTTATCGCTAACAAAAAACCAGCACAGAATCCCCAACAAGATGTAAACCACACTATAGATGATAATGACCGTTTTCAGGCTGGCGCTGTCATCCGGTGCAAAGCGAGAAAAGACCCACATGGTAAACACCGCCAGCGACATTACACCGACGCCGCGCAGCCCTTCCATCCAGCCCATAATTTTCCCTTGCTCACTATGATCGCCCAGCAATGAGGCGGCTTTAATCGACACCGACCACAGCATTAAAATAGTGGTTATCGCAAAGGCGACCTGAATACAGAGCATTACCCACAGTGGTGGATATGTTGCCATTATCAGGCCCAGCAATCCGGTAATGATCATCGCGGAAGTAATCATTTTGCGGTGTGAAAATTTATCGGCAATAACGCCGCTGGGGGCATAAAGAATAATGGCCGCAATACCAAATGTACTCATTATTAAACCTATCTCGGTATTGCTGAATCCCATAAATTTCGCCATGGGAATTTGATAAATATAACGTAAATAAGCCAGGTCAAAACTAACGCCGCCGCTAAAACTAATTATCGCGAGGGTTATCCAACGGCGATATGAGTTGTGTTGCATATCGTATTCCCATTTGTAATAGACAAAAAAAAGAGAAAAGTAAGCCGCCCTTTCAGGTGGATTACTTTTCTCAGCTCTCTAGTAATTGCAATAAGAAATAACATGGAAAGAAAAGGTGTTGTGTGAGAGTAATCACGCTTCTGCTTTTTAAAACTATTTGATAATACGAACATCACTCTGTGATTACGATCACATTAGCAGTTATGCCCTTATGCTAAAAATTATCTCCAGTTACCAGAGATAATGAGAAAGGTAACTTCCCTCTCGCGGGGGAAGTTACCTTTCTTTTTTTTTTGCCTTACGGAAATTGGAGCTAACTATGTCAATCGAATCTCTCAATGCGTTCTCAATGGATTTTTTCTCCCTGAAAGGTAAAACAGCAATTGTTACCGGCGGGAATAGCGGTTTAGGTCAGGCATTTGCAATGGCGTTGGCCAAAGCTGGCGCAAATATTTTTATTCCAAGTTTTGTCAAAGATAACGGCGAAACAAAGGAAATGATTGAAAAACAGGGTGTTGAAGTGGACTTCATGCAGGTGGATATCACCGCAGAAGGCGCACCGCAGAAGATTATCGCTGCCTGCTGTGAGCGCTTCGGTACCGTCGATATTCTGGTTAACAATGCCGGTATTTGTAAGCTGAATAAGGTGCTGGACTTCGGTCGTGCCGACTGGGATCCAATGATTGATGTGAACCTGACCGCCGCATTCGAGTTAAGCTACGAAGCGGCAAAAATTATGATCCCGCAGAAAAGCGGTAAAATTATTAATATCTGTTCATTGTTCTCTTACTTAGGTGGACAATGGTCACCTGCTTATTCTGCCACTAAACATGCTCTTGCCGGATTCACCAAAGCCTATTGCGATGAATTAGGTCAATATAATATTCAGGTGAATGGTATTGCCCCGGGATATTACGCTACCGATATCACTCTGGCGACCCGTAGTAATCCAGAAACTAACCAGCGCGTTCTTGATCATATTCCGGCAAACCGTTGGGGCGATACTCAGGATTTAATGGGCGCAGCCGTATTCCTCGCAAGTCCGGCATCGAATTATGTCAACGGACATTTATTAGTGGTTGATGGCGGTTATTTAGTGCGCTAATCCATAACGGTGGTTTCTGTTTTCTCTTATTAATGATTATTCCATTTTTATTATCAGGAAGGAATTACTATGTCTTTATCTCGCGCAGCGATTGTCGACCAGCTAAAGGAAATTGTTGGTGCAGATCGCGTAATTACCGATGAAACAGTATTAAAGAAAAACAGTATTGACCGTTTTCGTAAATTTCCGGATATTCATGGCATTTATACTTTGCCGATTCCGGCAGCGGTCGTAAAACTCGGTTCCACAGAACAAGTCTCCCGTGTGCTGAATTTTATGAATGCGCACAAAATTAACGGTGTGCCGCGTACCGGCGCTTCCGCCACTGAAGGTGGGCTGGAAACCGTTGTGGAAAACTCGGTGGTGCTCGACGGCTCCGCCATGAATCAAATCATTAATATTGATATTGAGAATATGCAGGCCACGGCGCAATGTGGTGTTCCGTTGGAAGTGCTGGAAAACGCGTTGCGTGAAAAAGGTTACACCACAGGGCATTCTCCGCAATCAAAACCGCTGGCGCAGATGGGCGGCCTGGTAGCAACCCGCAGTATTGGGCAGTTCTCCACACTCTACGGCGCAATCGAAGATATGGTCGTTGGTCTGGAAGCAGTATTGGCTGATGGCACCGTGACACGCATTAAAAACGTGCCACGTCGCGCGGCTGGCCCGGACATTCGTCACATCATCATCGGCAACGAAGGTGCATTGTGCTATATCACTGAAGTAACAGTGAAAATCTTTAAATTCACCCCAGAAAACAACCTCTTCTACGGCTATATCCTGGAAGACATGAAAACCGGCTTCAACATCCTGCGTGAAATCATGGTGGAAGGGTATCGTCCGTCGATCGCTCGTTTGTATGACGCCGAAGATGGCACCCAACACTTCACCCATTTTGCCGACGGAAAATGCGTGCTGATCTTTATGGCTGAAGGTAACCCTCGCATTGCGAAGGCGACGGGCGAAGGGATTGCGGAAATCGTTGCCCGCTACCCGCAATGCCAGCGTGTAGACAGCAAACTGATTGAAACCTGGTTTAACAATCTGAACTGGGGACCAGATAAAGTTGCCGCCGAACGTGTACAGATCCTCAAAACCGGCAACATGGGCTTTACCACCGAAGTCTCCGGCTGCTGGAGCTGCATCCACGAAATCTACGAAAGCGTTATTAACCGTATTCGTACCGAGTTCCCGCACGCCGACGACATTACCATGCTGGGCGGTCACTCCTCTCATAGCTACCAGAACGGCACCAACATGTACTTCGTCTACGACTACAACGTCGTTGACTGTAAGCCGGAAGAGGAAATCGACAAGTACCACAATCCGCTCAACAAAATCATCTGCGAAGAAACCATTCGCCTCGGCGGTTCGATGGTGCACCACCACGGTATCGGTAAACATCGCGTTCACTGGAGCAAACTGGAACACGGCAGCGCGTGGGCGTTGCTGGAAGGGCTGAAAAAGCAGTTCGATCCTAATGGCATTATGAATACGGGTACTATCTATCCGATTGAAAAATAATGTATCAGGCAGCGTTCCGCGATGAAGGGGCGTTGCCTTTTCGGCTTCTCAGGCGAGAAGCCGTTCTTATTACCGGACAATGAAGGGGTAAAGATGAACACTTCACCGGTGCGAATGGATGATTTACCACTTAACCGTTTTCACTGCCGCATTGCTGCGCTCACTTTCGGTGCGCACCTGACTGACGGTTATGTCCTCGGCGTCATTGGTTACGCCATTATTCAGCTTACTCCAGCCATGCAACTGACGCCGTTTATGGCGGGAATGATTGGTGGCTCAGCACTCCTTGGTTTGTTTCTTGGCAGCCTGGTTCTGGGCTGGATCTCCGACCATATTGGGCGACAAAAAATCTTCACCTTCAGCTTTTTGCTGATTACGCTTGCTTCGTTTTTACAATTTTTTGCCACCACGCCAGAGCATCTTATTGGACTGCGCATTTTGATCGGCATTGGTCTGGGAGGCGATTACTCAGTCGGTCACACCTTGCTGGCTGAATTTTCCCCGCGCCGCCACCGCGGTATTTTGCTGGGCGCATTCAGCGTGGTGTGGACCGTAGGCTATGTGCTGGCAAGTATTGCCGGACATCACTTTATTTCCGAAAACCCGGAAGCCTGGCGCTGGCTGCTGGCATCGGCAGCTCTGCCCGCGTTGTTGATTACGTTATTACGCTGGGGAACGCCAGAATCGCCACGCTGGCTACTGCGCCAGGGGCGTTTTGCAGAAGCTCACGCTATCGTGCATCGCTATTTTGGTCCCCATGTTTTACTGGGCGATGAAGTGGCAACGGCGACCCATAAACACATCAAAACCTTGTTCTCTTCGCGCTACTGGCGGCGCACAGCGTTTAACAGCGTCTTCTTTGTCTGCCTCGTAATCCCATGGTTTGTGATTTATACCTGGCTGCCGACCATTGCCCAAACTATTGGTCTGGAAGATGCGCTGACCGCCAGTCTGATGCTTAATGCGTTGTTAATTGTTGGCGCGCTGCTGGGATTAGTTCTGACGCACCTGCTGGCACATCGCAAATTTTTGCTGGGAAGTTTTTTGCTGCTGGCGGCAACGCTGGTAGTGATGGCCTGTTTGCCTTCCGGCAGTTCATTAACGCTGCTGCTTTTTGTTCTCTTCAGCACCACCATTTCGGCGGTCAGTAATCTGGTGGGCATTTTGCCTGCGGAAAGTTTTCCTACTGACATTCGCTCGCTGGGCGTCGGTTTTGCCACCGCCATGAGTCGACTTGGCGCGGCGGTAAGTACTGGCCTGCTGCCGTGGATTCTGGCGCAGTGGGGGATGCAAGTCACCTTATTGATCCTGGCGGCAGTGTTGTTAGTTGGCTTTGTCGTGACCTGGCTATGGGCACCAGAAACTAAAGCCCTCCCGCTGGTGGCGGCGGGAAATGTAGGAGGTGCGAATGAACATACTGTTAGCGTTTAAAGCCGAACCGGATGCCGGGATGCTGGCGGAAAAAGAGTGGCTGGCGGCGGCTCAGGGTAATAGCGGACCGGATGTTTCGCTACTGCGAAGTTTACTCGGTGCTGATGAACAGGCCGCTGCCGCGCTGCTGTTGGCGCAGAGAAAAAATGGCACGCCGATGACTTTAACCGCGTTGAGCATAGGCGATGAACGGGCGTTGCACTGGCTGCGCTATCTCATGGCTCTTGGGTTTGAGGAAGCTATATTGCTGGAGACGGCGGCAGATCTGCGCTTTGCGCCGGAATTTGTCGCTCGCCATATTGCCGAATGGCAGTACCAGAATCCGCTGGATCTGATCATTACCGGCTGCCAAAGCAGCGAAGGGCAGAATGGACAAACGCCATTTTTGCTGGCGGAAATGCTGGGCTGGCCCTGCTTCACCCAGGTGGAGCGTTTCACATTCGACGCGCCGTTTATCACCCTCGAACAGCGTACTGAAAATGGGGTGCGCTGTTGTCGTGTCCGCTTGCCCGCGGTGATTGCTGTGCGCCAGTGTGGCGAAGTGGCCTTGCCAGTACCGGGAATGCGCCAGCGAATGGCGGCGGGGAAAGCGGAAATTATCCGCAAAACAGTTGCTGCTGAATCGCCAGCGATGCAGTGCCTGCAACTGGCAAGGCCAGAGCAACGACGCAGAGCGACGCTGATTGATGGGCAAACGGTAGCAGAAAAAGCGCAAAAGCTATGGCAGGACTATTTACGCCAAAGGATGCAGCCATGAATATCGCAATTGTGACAATAAATCAGGAACATGCCGCAATAGCGGGCTGGCTGGCGGAGCAGGATTTCAGCGGCAGCACACTAACGCACTGGCAAATCGAGCCGCAGCCGATGGTCGCGGAACAGGTGCTGGATGCGCTGGTAGAACAGTGGCAGCGAACGCCTGTGGACGTTGTTCTCTTTCCGCCGGGAACGTTTGGTGATGAACTGTCGACCCGGCTGGCCTGGCGTTTACATGGAGCCTGTGTCTGCCAGGTGATTTCATTAGATATACCGACCGCAAGCGTGCGCAAATCCCACTGGGGAAATGCGCTAACGGCGACGCTGCAAACAGAAAAACGCCCGCTATGTCTTTCCCTGGCGCGCCAGGTTGGAGCGGCGAAAAACGTCACGTTGCCCTCTGGTATGCAACAACTGAATATTGTTCCCGGAGCGCTTCCCGAGTGGCTGGTTAACATAGAAAACCTGAAAAATGTTACCCGTGACCCATTAGCTGAGGCCAGACGAGTACTGGTAGTGGGGCAGGGCGGCGAGGCAGATAGCCATGACATCGCTACGCTGGCTGAAAAGCTGGGGGCAGAAGTGGGCTACAGTCGGGCGCGAGTGATGAACGGTGGCTTTGAAGCCGAAAAGGTCATTGGTATTTCCGGGCATTTGTTGGCGCCAGATGTTTGCATTGTGGCGGGCGCATCCGGTGCGGCAGCGTTAATGGCGGGCGTACGTAATAGTAAGTTTGTGGTGGCGATTAATCATGACGCCAGCGCGGCGGTATTTTCGCAGGCAGATGTTGGCGTGGTAGATGACTGGAAAGCCGTGCTGGAGGCACTGGTGACAAACATTCACGCAGATTGCCAATAACGTACAGCCGGATGCTGCGTGGACGGCTTTCGGGCTTGTAGGCCTGATAAGACGCGTCAAGCGTCGCATCAGGCGCTGAATGCCAGATTTGGCGTGCAGCCTACAAATCGCACAAATTCAATTCGTTACGATTATCCCGTCAAAGCAATTTTTTCGCTAACGTCCAGACCCCGGTATTCGTGGTGGAAAGCGCCACGACACCTGCGTTAATCGCATTACGCGCATCTTCTTCATCGCACACCAGCCCGCCAGCAATCAGCGGTTGGCGGATTTTCTCCGTTACCCAGCCCAGCACTTTGGGCATGCAGCCTGGGAGGATCTCAATACAATCTGGGTTCGATTGCGCAACCTGCTTATCAATGTTGTGAAACGAAATCGAATCGACAATAAACAGGCGATGAATACAGAAAAAACCTTCCGCTCTTGCCGCTTTCAGCATCGATGCTTTCGTGCTGATAATGCCGTCCGCTTCGGTCACCAGTTTCAGAAACTGAATCACCACTTCTTTGTTCGATGCGCCTTCCAGCAAATCAACATGAATAAAAGCATATTTCCCGGCATTTTTAATCTTTTTGACGATATGACTGATGGTGCAGATATTGCCGTACAACACGGAAATAAACCGGCATTCAGAGTCGATTGCCAGTTGCAGGCTGGCATTGTCTTTAACGGCAGCAATCACCGGATTCTGGCGGAGCAGGTGTAAGAGGGACATAAATTATCCTTGTTATTTATCCAAAGCGGTAGGTGATGCCGAATCCGGAAGGTGGATAGCGCCACTGTTGTAGTGTTTTTTCGTCGCACAGCAAACGGCAGGTTCCGCACTCAAGGCAACTGCGATAATTAATACATAAGTCACCTTCTGGTGTGAGCGAAAAAAGACCTGCCGGACAGGCGTTAATCAACCGTTCTGCCGTCTGACGCTCAACGGAGTCAGCCGGAACAATGTGCGGCGCATCAGCAACGCGCCAGAGATTACGGGCTACAGACATCGCAGACTCCTGATAACATCGCCCGCCAGATGCCACAAGCCGTGACGACGTAAATGACGCCAGAGTAACTGGCGCAGCGGCGGAACAGGTTTATCACCCTGATCCCATAAATCACGGGAAATATCCTGCATTAACGCAGGCCACGCACGGTACCATCCTGGGCGTTGCAAAAGCGCCGGAACATGCTGATAACGTTGTAGAACATCCCACAGCTGACTGCGTTCTATGTTTTGATGATAAAGCGGAAACAGATTTTGCGGCTCGCGGTGCTGGCAGGCGCTTATCAGCGTTTGTGCCGCCGCCTGTGCGCCAGTCAGCGCCATATCCATGCCGCGTACGGAAATTCCGGTATTGACGCAACTGCGTAACGCATCGCCCACCAGTAGCCAGCCGTTACCGGCGTATTGCACCGGCATACTGTGCAGGCCACCTTCTGGCACCAGATGCGCGCCATACTCCAGCGATTCCGTGTTTTTGATAAGCGGGCGCACTGCTGGATGCGTTTTAAAGCGAGCCAGCAGCTCGCTTGTCGGAACACGACTTTGCGTAAGGGAAGAGAGCGGGCAAACAATCCCTAACGAGAGCGTTTGTTGATTAGTATAAAGAAATGCGCCGCCGGGCAAGTCATCACAGATTTCGCCGCTGAACAGCAACGCTGCGCCTTCGTTATTCTCCAGATGAAAACGTTCTTCAATAGCGGATGTTTCCAGCGACAGCACTTCTTTGATTCCTAACGCCATTGATTCGCCAGCAGGGCGGGTAACTAATCCATGGCGTTCTGCCAGGAGGCTATTGGCACCTTCTGCCAGGACGACATAACGGGCGCGGAGAATATCGTCACCACAGATAACGCCACATACTCTGCCGTTTTCTTCATACAGCGCATCTACCGTCGCACCAGGGATACACTCGACACCTTCTTTTTCGGCTTCGGCAACCAGCCACGGATCGAATCGCGGGCGTAACACGCTCCATGATTCACCGCTGGGCAGTAAGCTGGAAAATGTCGTGGCACCATCTGGTGTTAATAAAGAAAGACTTTCGTGAGTGATGCGTCGTTCAAGAGGCGCGGTCAGGTGAAACTGAGGGAGGAGTTCCGCGAGCGCATGGGTATATAAACGCCCGCCGGAAAGGTTTTTACTGCCGGGAATTTCAGCGCGTTCCAGTAACAGAACGGATAAACCCGCTCGCGCGCAGCGTAACGCGCAAGCGGTGCCTGCAATACCGGCACCAATAATAATAATGTCGCAGTCGTCTTCCATGTCATGCCCCAGATATCCAGAACACAACACCCTAACATAGCGTTACTTAAGGGAAATTGACCGCCGACACACTCTTATCATTCGCCGCGATAGATACAGCCTGCAGTGCAGGTTTCTTTCACCATCACTGCACTTAATAGCGGCACAACGGGTTTAACTTGATCCCAAATCCATTTTGCTAAAACTTCGCTGGTTGGGTTTTCCAGACCGGGTATATCATTGAGGTAATAGTGGTCGAGGCGATCGTAGGTCGGTTTAAACGCCGCTTTCAGTTCAGCGAAATCGATAATCCAGCCCGTATGCGGATCGACTTCCCCTGTAATTTCCAGGCGCACCATAAAAGAATGCCCGTGTAAGCGCCCGCACTTATGTCCCTCTGGGACGTGCGGCAGACGGTGAGCGGCTTCGAAGGTGAAATCTTTAAATAACGTGGTGGACATCATAATTTCTCTACAGGACGATAAAACCGCCGTAGAGTACCGGAAAGCCTGTTTTTTCGCATTACTAAAAACGGGTTTGTTGCGCAAAATGACCGATTTAACTTAATTGCGGTCGATATTTATTTATTTTTCATTGAGTTAATAAATCTATTTTGTTGTTAAAGACTATTGCTAAAACAGGTTAGTCGATTTGGTTATTAGTTATCGCTATCCCGTCTTTAATCCACCCCCTTCGCGCCGTTAACCTTACCTTCTCTTCTGTTTTATGGGCGCTGACAGGGCCGATAAACAGCTTTGCTTACTGGAACATAACGACGCATGACGACACAGGTCCCACCTTCCGCGTTGCTTCCGTTGAACCCGGAGCAACTGGCACGCCTTCAGGCGGCCACTACCGATTTAACGCCCGCCCAGCTTGCCTGGGTTTCTGGCTATTTCTGGGGCGTGCTCAATCAGCAGCCTGCTACGCTTGCAGCGACGCCAGCGCCCGCCGCAGAAATGCCGGGTATTACTATTATCTCCGCTTCGCAAACCGGCAATGCGCGTCGGGTCGCCGAAGCGTTACGCGATGACTTATTAGCGGTAAAACTGAACGTTAAGCTGGTGAACGCGGGCGACTATAAATTCAAACAAATCGCCAGTGAAAAACTGCTTATCGTGGTGACGTCAACACAAGGGGAAGGGGAACCGCCGGAAGAAGCCGTCGCGCTGCATAAGTTTCTGTTCTCCAAAAAAGCGCCGAAGCTGGAAAACACCGCGTTTGCCGTGTTTAGCCTTGGCGATAGCTCTTATGAATTTTTCTGCCAGTCCGGGAAAGATTTTGACAGCAAGCTGGCGGAACTGGGCGGTGAATGCCTGCTCGATCGCGTTGATGCGGATGTGGAATACCAGGCCGCTGCCAGCGAGTGGCGCGCCCGCGTGGTTGATGCGCTTAAATCGCGCGCGCCTGTCACAGCACCTTCACAATCCGTCGCTACTGGCGCGGTAAATGAAATCCACACCAGCCCGTACAGCAAAGACGCGCCGCTGGTGGCGAGCCTTTCGGTTAACCAGAAAATTACCGGGCGTAACTCTGAAAAAGACGTTCGCCATATCGAAATTGACTTAGGTGACTCGGGCCTGCGTTACCAGCCGGGTGACGCGCTGGGCGTCTGGTATCAGAACGATCCGGCACTGGTGAAAGAACTTGTCGAACTGCTGTGGCTGAAAGGCGATGAACCTGTCACCGTTGAGGGCAAAACCCTGCCGTTGAACGAGGCGCTACAGTGGCACTTCGAACTGACCGTCAACACCGCCAATATCGTTGAGAACTATGCCACGCTTACCCGCAGCGAAACGCTGCTGCCGCTGGTGGGCGATAAAGCGAAGTTGCAGCATTACGCCGCGACCACGCCGATTGTCGACATGGTGCGTTTCTCTCCCGCACAGCTGGATGCCGAAGCGCTGATTAACCTGCTGCGCCCGCTGACCCCGCGCCTGTATTCCATCGCCTCCTCGCAGGCTGAAGTCGAGAACGAAGTACACGTCACCGTTGGCGTGGTGCGTTACGACGTGGAAGGCCGCGCCCGTGCCGGTGGTGCCTCCAGCTTCCTCGCGGACCGCGTGGAAGAAGAGGGCGAAGTCCGCGTCTTTATCGAACATAACGACAACTTCCGCCTGCCCGCTAACCCGGAAACCCCGGTGATTATGATTGGCCCAGGTACAGGTATTGCGCCGTTCCGCGCCTTTATGCAGCAACGTGCCGCCGACGAAGCGCCGGGCAAAAACTGGCTTTTCTTCGGCAACCCACACTTTACGGAAGATTTCCTCTACCAGGTGGAATGGCAGCGTTACGTGAAAGAAGGCGTGCTGACACGTATCGATCTTGCCTGGTCGCGCGATCAAAAAGAAAAAATTTACGTACAAGACAAACTGCGCGAACAGGGCGCAGAACTGTGGCGCTGGATCAATGACGGTGCCCACATTTATGTCTGCGGCGACGCTAATCGCATGGCGAAAGACGTTGAACAGGCACTTCTGGAAGTGATTGCCGAATTTGGTGGCATGGACACCGAAGCGGCGGATGAATTTTTAAGTGAGCTGCGCGTAGAGCGCCGTTATCAGCGAGATGTCTACTAATGAGCGAAAAACATCCAGGGCCTTTAGTGGTCGAAGGTAAACTGGCAGACGCCGAGCGCATGAAGCTTGAAAGCAACTATCTGCGCGGCACGATTGCTGAAGATTTAAATGACGGCCTGACCGGTGGGTTTAAGGGCGATAACTTTCTGCTGATCCGTTTCCACGGTATGTATCAGCAGGATGACCGTGACATTCGCGCCGAACGTGCTGAACAGAAGCTGGAACCGCGTCACGCCATGATGCTCCGCTGTCGCTTGCCGGGAGGCGTTATTACCACCAAACAGTGGCAGGCGATCGACAAATTTGCGGTGGAAAACACCATTTACGGTAGCATCCGTCTGACCAACCGTCAGACGTTCCAGTTCCACGGTATTCTGAAAAAGAACGTCAAACCTGCGCACCAGATGCTGCACTCGGTCGGTCTGGATGCGTTAGCCACCGCCAACGACATGAACCGTAACGTGCTGTGCACCTCGAACCCGTTCGAGTCGCAACTGCATGCGGAAGCGTATGAATGGGCGAAGAAAATTTCTGAACATCTGCTGCCGCGTACTCGCGCTTACGCGGAGATCTGGCTCGATCAGGAGAAAGTCGCCACCACTGATGAAGAACCGATCCTCGGTCAGACTTACCTGCCGCGTAAGTTCAAAACCACGGTAGTGATCCCGCCGCAGAACGATATCGATCTGCACGCCAACGACATGAACTTCGTGGCGATCGCCGAAAACGGCAAGCTGGTAGGTTTTAACCTGCTGGTGGGCGGTGGGCTTTCTATCGAACACGGCAACAAGAAAACCTACGCCCGCACGGCGAGCGAGTTTGGCTATCTGCCGCTGGAGCATACGCTGGCGGTGGCGGAAGCCGTCGTGACAACTCAGCGTGACTGGGGTAACCGAACCGATCGTAAAAATGCCAAAACCAAATACACGCTGGAGCGCGTGGGTGTTGAGACGTTTAAAGCGGAAGTGGAGCGTCGCGCGGGGATCAAATTTGAACCGATCCGTCCATATGAGTTCACCGGACGAGGCGATCGTATTGGCTGGGTTAAGGGCATTGATGATAACTGGCACCTGACGCTGTTTATCGAAAATGGTCGCATCCTTGATTATCCGGGGCGTCCGCTGAAAACCGGCCTGCTGGAGATCGCGAAGATCCACAAAGGTGATTTCCGCATTACGGCGAACCAGAATCTGATCATCGCCGGTGTGCCGGAAAGCGAGAAAGCGAAGATCGAGAAGATCGCCAAAGAGAGCGGGTTAATGAATGCCGTCACGCCGCAGCGTGAAAACTCAATGGCCTGCGTGTCATTCCCGACTTGCCCGCTGGCGATGGCGGAAGCGGAGCGTTTCCTGCCGTCTTTTATCGACAACATCGATAATTTAATGGCGAAACATGGTGTCAGCGATGAGCATATCGTGATGCGTGTAACAGGCTGCCCGAACGGTTGTGGCCGCGCGATGCTGGCGGAAGTGGGCCTGGTGGGTAAAGCGCCGGGTCGCTACAACCTGCATCTTGGCGGCAACCGCATTGGGACACGTATCCCACGGATGTATAAAGAAAACATCACCGAGCCGGAAATCCTGGCGTCGCTTGATGAACTGATAGGGCGCTGGGCGAAAGAGCGTGAAGCGGGAGAAGGCTTCGGCGACTTTACGGTGCGTGCGGGCATCATTCGCCCGGTGCTCGACCCGGCGCGGGATCTGTGGGATTAACCATCAGCCCGGTCTTGTAGGCCTGATAAGACGCATAAGCGTCGCATCCGGCAAGGCAAACAGTGAGGAACTTATGTCCAAACTCGATCTAAACGCCCTGAACGAACTGCCAAAGGTAGACCGGATTCTGGCGCTGGCGGAAACTAACGCCGAACTGGAAAAACTGGACGCTGAAGGCCGCGTTGCCTGGGCGCTGGATAATCTGCCCGGTGAATATGTGCTTTCTTCCAGCTTTGGCATTCAGGCGGCGGTGAGCCTGCATCTGGTGAATCTGATTCGCCCGGATATTCCGGTGATCCTCACTGATACGGGTTACTTGTTCCCGGAAACTTACCGCTTTATTGACGAGTTAACGGACAAACTCAAGCTCAACCTGAAAGTTTACCGCGCTACCGAAAGCGCCGCCTGGCAGGAAGCACGCTACGGCAAACTGTGGGAGCAGGGCGTTGAAGGCATTGAAAAATACAATGACATCAACAAAGTCGAACCGATGAACCGGGCGCTGAAAGAGCTGAATGCGCAAACGTGGTTTGCTGGCCTGCGGCGTGAACAATCTGGCAGCCGTGCCAATTTACCGGTGCTGGCAATTCAGCGTGGCGTATTTAAAGTGCTGCCGATTATCGACTGGGATAACCGAACTATTTATCAGTACCTGCAAAAACATGGCCTGAAATATCACCCATTATGGGACGAAGGATATTTATCGGTGGGCGATACCCATACAACCCGTAAATGGGAACCCGGCATGGCGGAAGAAGAAACGCGTTTCTTTGGCTTAAAAAGAGAATGTGGGTTACACGAAGGGTAAATATTGCCGGATAAAATAAACGCCTCTGTCAGAAATGATGGGGGCGTTTTTATTTTGCGAGCAGCATTCCTGATTTTAAACGTGAACGCCGCTGGAAGAATTAACAGGTATAGAATGGCGTTGGGTGCTTGAGGCTGTCTGGCGTTAAGCATTCGCGAGGTTCCAGATGGACAAAAGCCCCAGGCGATATTTCTATCAACCTGAGGCTTACGTTCGAACCCAACAATTCGAATGTTAGTCTCTTCTTTGCAGGGAGGCAAGACATGCTGACAAAATATGCCCTTGCGGCAATCATCGTACTGTGTTGTACAGTACTGGGATTCACGCTGATGGTAGGCGACTCGTTGTGTGAGTTGAGTATCAGAGAACGTGGTATGGAGTTTAAGGCTGTTCTCGCTTACGAATCGAAGAAGTAGCCACCACGCGGGGGTAAAACCCCGCGTATTGAATTGTGATGGTTTGGTCTCCTGCACCCTTTTTTAAGACCCTGTTAAACCGATGTGTTTGTTGTAATAAGGTGACTCACCTGCTTCAGACACCAGAATAACTTGCCCCGTTGGGCGATGTTGTTTTGTGCGAAATAGCTCCAGTTCTTCGTCATTCAGAAGCTGAAATTTGGATGACATCTTTTTCCACCACGAAAGCCTTACGGAAAGACGACTTATTTCCCAACGAAAATATCCTGTCGTAACAATGGGATGTAGTTCACTGTGCTGGTCTTTCCAGGCAAGATAGACATCCACGCTTTCTTCCCCCAATCGTGTCGAAAACTCCCTTTCGGTATCCCATAAAAAATCGCTGGCTTCCCGGTCGTAACCTTTTTCGTGACGCAATAAATTTTGACCAGCAACGGAACGCTGACACAGTACTTTACCGAAAGCCAGATCAGATATTGTCTCTAAACTCGCCGGCGCTGTGATTTTTGATTCATAGACGCCATCTACTAAAGTACGGGCAAGATCAGGCATTCTTATTTCACCGTACTGCCGTAATAATGTTTGTGTTCGCCAAAGGGTGGCATGATCAGGATAAACATAGCCTGTACCTTTTAGTTCAGCTCCAAGCCATCCCGCTTTGGCATCAGATTGCCATTCGGGGGCTAATATATACAGTAGCGGCGGTTGGCGTTCGTCGGGAAGAAAGTCCTTACGATCGCCCTGAGCATTGCGGATATGACGCTGGAGTCTACCGGCACGTTGGATAAGTAAATCTATAGGTGCGAGATCCGAGATCATCCAGTCGAAGTCAAGATCGAGGCTTTGCTCAACAACCTGGGTGGCGATTAATATTTTTCCTCCTCGAGTGGATGAGTTGGCATTTTTGCCAAACCAATCCAATGTCTTCTCTTCTATCGACATGCGATCGGCAAAGGCAAAACGGCTGTGAAATAACAGAATATCATCTTCAGCAATTTGCCCCTGTTGAATGAGTGTCTGGAATATTTCCAAAGCATCATCCACCGTGTTACGAATCCAACAAATACACTGCCCGGCAGCCACTGCGCGATGTATAATCTCAAAGAGTTCCCCGCGCCTCCCATGCGCTAACGCGCATAAGGTCAAAAGGATGTTATATTTCATTTCGGATTCCTTTAAACAAACACGGTGTGTAATCTATATATTCAGCTTTCAGTTATACAGAGGATGGGAAATGGATTTTTTTAGAAAAACATTTGGTGGACTAAACTCGTCATACTACTTCCGCCAACTCGTATTTGGCGGTGCTATAGCAGCATTTTTGATTTGGCTTGGCACCCAAACTAATCATGGGATAAATATTCCAACAATAATGATTATTGTGGCAAATGCTTTTATCTATCCATATTCGAGGTTCGTGTATGAGAGCATTGTTTCATTTATCATGGGGGACAATGTTTTCTATATAAACGCCATATTCATGTTGAGCGTCAAGCTGGGAATGATGCTGGCATGTTGGTTTTTTGCGTTTTGTATTGCTCCTGTTGGTCTAATCTATTTGTACTTCGCTCATTCGAAGCAGAGTCAAACAGAGCAGGAATAAGTGACTAAAGACCGGGTACCACTCCGGTCTTTTCTTCAAAATTTACTTATGCGCTGCATGTTCTGAATTGATGCTGCTCTACGTCCCCATGCTGGATTAACTCGCCACATCGCCATCGTATTACCAATTGACGAGTACGCCGCACCGGCGGCCTTCATTGCATCTTTCCCTGCGGCTACGACGTGCGGTGTCACTGCTTTGATGGCAGCCCCTCCGGCGGCTACTCCGGCGGATGCCGCAGTACTGAGGCCAGCTTTTGAGATAGCTTGCATCGTCGCTTGAACCGCCGCGCCGCCTAATGCCTAGGCTATTTTTGCAGAGAACCAAATCAGCACACCAGATCCGACGCTGGCGAGAAGAACTTGCGCAGCTATCGTGACCATGTTCGATTGAGTTCCCCGCGCCAGCGGGGAACTCCCAACTCCCATTTTCAATCCCATCAAGACGCCTTCGCCAGCTCCTTCACCAACGGTAACATTATCCGCATAACATCACGGCAGCGGCGTTCTATTCTTCCAGGAAGTGCCTTATCTATATGCTGTTGATTATCCAGTCTTACGTCATGCCAGCTATTTCCTGCAGGGAATGCGGCTGTTTTTGCTCGTTGCTGATAACCATCCTTATTCCCAAGATTCCAGTTTGTCGCTTCCACCGAAAGTACAGCAATTCCCGCTTTGTCGAATATTTCTGCGTCATTACAACACCCGGTGCCTTTCGGATAGTTTTTATTCAAACCTGGATTTGTGGTGGCGGCAATTCCATGACTGCGGGCAATTGCCAGCGCCCGGTCGCGCGTTAATTTCCTTACTGCTTCAGGTGTTTTTACGCCACTGTTGAAATACAGCTTATCGCCAACAATCAGATTATCGAGGTTAATCACCAATAAAGTATTTTTCTTTTCGGTATCACTCATGCGCTTGAGTAAATTCTCAGCGCCTAATTTCCCTTCCTCTTCACCACTGGTGGCAATAAAACGAATCCCATACTCAGTCGGAATATCTTTCAGGCGTTCAGCCAGCTCCAGCATGACACCTAAACCTGCGGCATTATCATCCATTCCTTGTAACGTCAGCCCGCCGAGATTGGCATCTGCATCTGCGTCGCTCTGCGGGGCATAGGTATCCAGATGCGCCATAATGATGATCTGCTGCGACGCTTTGCCTTCATGAGCGGCAATCACCGTACTTCCCGTCACGTTGTGCCAGTTTTTGCGGTTATCGCGTGCGGTATAAATATATCGGCTATTAAATGTTCGAATATCACTGCGGTAACCCATTTGCTGAAACTGTTGCCGAATATAATCGGCAGATAACATTTCTGCGGGTGTTCCGGTCATTCGTCCCGGAAAGAAAGTGGCAATATGTCGCGCCTGTGTATTGGCAAAATCACCAGGTTTAGGTGATGAGGCGTGAACGGGGAGAATAAAGCATACGCCGAGCGCCAGGGCAGCGGTACGGTGGCGCAATGCGGAAAACATAGTGAGTCCTTAAATACCATGCAAAATTTTTACCGCCATAGTATGAAACTGCCGCTGCGCTAAAACAATTTCAAATCTTCCTAAACGCCCGAAATTCGGTAGCTTAAGCACTTTTTGATATTTGCTTTGCCAAAGCGTTATTCCGTTAAGGAACTACTCATTCCAATTGGTAATTTCATTCGTTCTCCTGGGCTCCCTATAGTCGAAACATCTGATGGCAAGAAAATAGCGGTATTGCAAAGGAACGGTTATGGATCAAAAACGACTTACCCACCTGCGGCAACTGGAGGCGGAAAGCATCCACATCATTCGCGAGGTGGCGGCAGAATTCTCAAATCCGGTGATGCTCTACTCTATCGGTAAAGATTCCAGCGTCATGCTGCATCTGGCGCGCAAGGCGTTTTATCCAGGTACGCTGCCGTTCCCACTGCTGCATGTCGATACCGGCTGGAAATTCCGCGAGATGTATGAGTTCCGCGATCGTACGGCTAAAGCTTACGGCTGCGAGCTGCTGGTGCATAAAAACCCGGAAGGCGTGGCGATGGGGATTAATCCATTCGTGCACGGCAGCGCCAAACATACCGACATTATGAAAACCGAAGGTTTGAAACAGGCACTGAATAAATACGGTTTTGATGCCGCTTTCGGTGGCGCACGTCGCGATGAAGAGAAGTCCCGCGCCAAAGAACGAATCTACTCTTTCCGTGACCGATTTCATCGCTGGGATCCGAAAAACCAGCGTCCGGAGTTGTGGCACAACTATAACGGGCAGATCAACAAAGGCGAAAGTATCCGCGTCTTCCCGCTCTCTAACTGGACCGAGCAGGATATCTGGCAATACATCTGGCTGGAAAATATCGACATTGTTCCGCTGTATCTCGCTGCGGAACGTCCGGTTCTGGAACGCGACGGTATGTTGATGATGATTGATGACGACCGTATCGACCTGCAACCGGGTGAAGTGATTAAAAAACGGATGGTTCGCTTCCGCACGCTGGGCTGCTGGCCGCTGACCGGTGCGGTGGAGTCAAATGCACAAACGCTGCCGGAGATCATCGAAGAGATGCTGGTTTCCACCACCAGTGAACGTCAGGGGCGCGTGATTGACCGCGACCAGGCAGGCTCTATGGAGCTGAAAAAACGTCAGGGGTATTTTTAAGATGAACACCGCACTTGCACAACAAATCGCCAATGAAGGCGGCGTCGAAGCCTGGATGATTGCGCAACAACATAAAAGCCTGCTGCGTTTTCTGACCTGTGGTAGCGTCGATGACGGCAAAAGTACCCTGATTGGTCGCCTGCTGCACGATACCCGCCAAATCTACGAAGATCAGCTCTCATCGCTGCATAACGACAGTAAACGTCACGGCACCCAGGGCGAAAAACTGGATCTGGCGCTGCTGGTGGACGGCCTGCAAGCGGAACGCGAACAGGGCATCACAATCGATGTGGCTTATCGCTATTTCTCCACCGAGAAGCGTAAATTTATTATCGCCGATACCCCTGGGCACGAGCAGTACACCCGCAATATGGCGACTGGCGCGTCAACGTGTGAGCTGGCGATCTTATTGATCGACGCCCGTAAAGGCGTGCTCGATCAAACCCGTCGTCACAGTTTTATCTCCACGCTGTTGGGGATCAAACATCTGGTCGTAGCGATCAACAAAATGGATCTGGTGGATTACAGTGAAGAGACATTCACCCGCATTCGTGAAGACTACCTGACTTTTGCCGAACAATTGCCGGGCAATCTGGATATTCGCTTTGTGCCGCTCTCTGCGCTGGAAGGCGACAATGTAGCTTCGCAAAGTGAAAGAATGCCGTGGTACAGCGGCCCAACATTACTTGAAGTGCTGGAAACCGTGGAGATTCAGCGAGTGGTTGATGCCCAGCCGATGCGCTTCCCGGTTCAGTACGTTAACCGCCCTAATCTCGATTTTCGTGGCTACGCCGGAACGCTGGCTTCCGGCAGCGTGCAAGTCGGGCAACGTGTCAAAGTGCTGCCCTCTGGTGTGGAGTCAAGCATCGCGCGGATCGTCACTTTTGATGGCGATCGCGAAGAAGCTTTTGCTGGAGAAGCGATCACCCTGGTGCTGACGGACGAGATCGATATCAGCCGTGGCGATCTGCTGCTGACAGCAGATGAAGCGTTACCGGCAGTGCAGAGCGCGTCGGTGGATGTGGTATGGATGGCGGAGCAACCGCTTTCCCCTGGGCAGAGTTACGACATCAAAATCGCCGGTAAGAAGACGCGCGCCCGCGTTGATGGTATTCACTATCAGGTTGATATTAATAACCTTACCCAACGCGAAGTTGAAAACCTGCCACTGAATGGGATCGGCCTCGTGGATCTCACCTTTGACGAGCCGCTGGTGTTAGATCGTTATCAACAAAATCCGGTGACGGGTGGGCTGATTTTTATCGATCGCCTGAGCAATGTGACCGTGGGTGCCGGTATGGTGCATGAGCCGAAAAACGAGGCCGCCGTTGCGCCGTCGGAATTTAGCGCGTTCGAGCTGGAACTAAATGCGTTAGTACGCCGCCACTTCCCGCACTGGGGCGTGCGCGATTTACTGGGAGGTAAATGATGGCGCTGCATGACGAAAACGTCGTCTGGCATAGCCACCCAGTAACTCCGCAACAGCGTGAACAACACCACGGTCATCGAGGTGTTGTGCTGTGGTTTACCGGCCTCTCTGGTTCCGGTAAATCAACGGTCGCGGGGGCGCTGGAGGAGGCGTTACATAAACTTGGCGTCAGTACATATTTACTGGATGGCGACAATGTCCGCCACGGTTTATGCAGCGATCTCGGTTTTAGCGATGCCGATCGCAAAGAAAATATCCGTCGGGTCGGTGAGGTGGCGAATTTAATGGTCGAAGCCGGACTGGTGGTGCTGACGGCGTTTATCTCACCACACCGCGCCGAACGGCAGATGGTTCGCGAACGTGTAGGAGAAGGGCGGTTTATCGAAGTGTTTGTCGATACGCCGCTGGCGATTTGTGAGTCTCGCGATCCAAAAGGCTTATATAAAAAAGCACGCGCTGGTGAACTGCGTAACTTTACCGGAATAGATTCCGTTTACGAAGCGCCTGAATCGGCAGAAATTCATCTCAATGGTGAACAATTAGTAACAAATTTGGTTCAGCAATTATTAGATCTACTGAGACAGAACGATATTATCAGATCCTGAGACACCACCGGGTTTTCATGCCCGGTTCGTCAAAGTAACAGGATCTGATATGCGTAATAGCCATAACATTACACTAACAAATAGTGATAGCCTTACCGAGGATGAAGAAACCACATGGTCGCTACCAGGGGCCGTGGTCGGTTTTGTGTCCTGGCTGTGTGCACTGGCGATTCCGATGTTGATTTATGGCTCTAACACGCTGTTTTTCTTTATCTACACCTGGCCTTTCTTTCTGGCGCTGATGCCTGTTGCGGTGGTGGTAGGTATTGCGCTGCATTCCTTGATGGACGGGAAATTACGCTACAGTATTGTTTTCACTTTTATCACCGTTGGCATTATGTTTGGTGCACTGTTTATGTGGTTGTTGGGCTAATCTGTTCTTTCCTGTTCATTCTGTCCATAATTCAAACCGTAACCAATAATGAGATTATGTTCTGCGCGCCCTGGGTATACGTAACAGTGGACAAATGTGGTACATTTGCCCGCGTTGTCGCGGTATCCCCAACAGAGGATGTAGAGTCGTCTTCGGATGCATGGGATGAGGATGCCGTTTTTCAGGGGGCAGGATGGGTAAACTAACGCTGCTGTTGCTGGCTATTCTGGTCTGGCTACAGTATTCGCTGTGGTTCGGTAAGAACGGTATACATGACTATACCCGCGTCAATGATGATGTGGCGGCACAGCAAGCTACAAACGCGAAACTTAAAGCGCGAAACGATCAGCTTTTTGCCGAAATTGACGATCTCAATGGCGGCCAGGAGGCGCTCGAAGAACGTGCGCGTAATGAACTCAGCATGACCAGGCCGGGCGAAACTTTTTATCGTCTGGTGCCTGACGCGTCGAAGCGCGCGCAGTCTGCGGGGCAAAACAATCGATAAATCAGCCCAGGAATTAACATGGCAACCACTCATTTGGATGTTTGCGCCGTGGTTCCGGCGGCCGGATTTGGCCGCCGAATGCAAACGGAATGTCCTAAGCAATATCTCTCAATCGGTAATCAAACCATTCTTGAACACTCGGTGCATGCGCTGCTGGCGCATCCCCGGGTGACGCGTGTCGTCATTGCAATAAGCCCTGGCGATAACCGCTTTGCTCAACTTCCTCTGGCGAATCATCCGCAAATCACCGTTGTTGATGGTGGTGAAGAGCGTGCTAATTCCGTGCTGGCAGGTCTGAAAGCCGCTGGCGATGTGCAGTGGGTACTGGTGCATGACGCCGCTCGCCCTTGTCTGCATCAGGATGACCTCGCGCGCCTGTTGGCGTTGAGCGAAACCAGCCGCACGGGAGGGATCCTCGCCGCGCCGGTGCGCGATACGATGAAACGCGCCGAGCCAGGCAAAAATGCCATTGCTCATACCGTTGATCGCAACGGTTTGTGGCACGCGCTTACGCCGCAATTTTTCCCTCGTGAGCTGTTACATGACTGCCTGACGCGCGCTCTAAATGAAGGCGCTACCATTACCGACGAAGCCTCAGCGCTGGAATACTGCGGTTTTCATCCGCAGCTTGTCGAAGGCCGAGCGGATAACATTAAAGTCACGCGCCCGGAAGATTTGGCGCTTGCCGAATTTTACCTCACCCGAACCATCCATCAGGAGAATACATAATGCGAATTGGACACGGTTTTGATGTTCACGCCTTTGGCGGCGAAGGCCCAATTATCATTGGTGGCGTGCGCATCCCTTATGAAAAAGGGCTGCTGGCACATTCTGATGGCGACGTGGCGCTGCACGCGCTGACCGATGCATTACTTGGTGCAGCGGCGCTGGGGGATATTGGCAAGCTATTCCCGGATACAGATCCGGCATTTAAAGGCGCTGACAGCCGCGAGCTGCTACGCGAAGCCTGGCGACGCATTCAGGCGAAGGGCTATACCCTCGGCAACGTCGATGTCACTATCATCGCTCAGGCACCGAAGATGCTGCCACATATTCCACAAATGCGCGTGTTTATTGCCGAAGATCTCGGCTGCCATATGGATGATGTTAACGTGAAAGCCACTACTACGGAAAAACTCGGATTTACCGGACGTGGGGAAGGGATTGCCTGTGAAGCGGTGGCGCTACTCATTAAGGCAACAAAATGATTGAATTTGATAATCTCACTTACCTCCACGGCAAACCGCAAGGAACCGGGCTGCTGAAAGCCAACCCGGAAGACTTTGTGGTGGTGGAAGATTTAGGCTTTGAGCCTGATGGTGAAGGTGAGCATATCCTGGTGCGAATCCTCAAAAACGGTTGCAATACCCGTTTTGTGGCCGACGCACTGGCGAAATTCCTGAAAATTCATGCCCGTGAAGTCAGCTTCGCTGGGCAGAAAGACAAACATGCCGTTACGGAACAGTGGTTATGCGCTCGGGTACCGGGTAAAGAGATGCCTGATCTGAGCGCGTTTCAACTGGAAGGCTGCCAGGTACTGGAGTATGCGCGCCACAAACGTAAACTGCGTTTAGGGGCGCTGAAAGGTAATGCCTTTACCCTGGTGCTGCGAGAAGTGAGCAATCGTGATGACGTTGAACAGCGATTGATCGATATTTGCGTGAAAGGTGTACCGAATTACTTTGGCGCGCAACGTTTTGGTATTGGTGGTAGTAATTTGCAGGGCGCGTTGCGCTGGGCGCAAACCAATACTCCGGTGCGCGATCGCAATAAGCGTAGTTTTTGGTTGTCGGCAGCTCGTAGTGCGTTGTTTAATCAGATTGTTGCTGAGCGTCTCAAAAAAGCAGAAGTTAATCAGGTTGTTGACGGTGATGCGCTACAATTAGCCGGGCGCGGCAGCTGGTTTGTTGCCACTAACGAAGAACTGGCGGAATTACAGCGTCGCGTGAACGATAAAGAGCTGTTAATTACAGCTGCAATGCCGGGTAGCGGCGAATGGGGAACCCAGCGTGAGGCGCTAGCATTCGAACAAGCAGCTGTCGCCGAAGAAACTGAATTACAAGCCTTACTGCTGCGCGAAAAAGTTGAGGCAGCGCGCAGAGCGATGCTGTTATATCCGCAACAATTAAGCTGGAACTGGTGGGATGACGTCACCGTCGAAATCCGTTTCTGGCTTCCGGCAGGAAGCTTTGCAACCAGCGTTGTCAGGGAACTTATCAACACAACAGGTGATTATGCGCATATTGCTGAGTAATGATGACGGGGTACATGCGCCCGGTATACAAACGCTGGCGAAAGCTCTGCGTGAGTTTGCTGACGTTCAGGTGGTCGCCCCCGATCGTAATCGCAGCGGCGCTTCAAATTCCCTGACGCTGGAATCCTCCCTGCGCACGTTTACCTTTGAAAATGGTGATATTGCCGTGCAAATGGGAACCCCGACCGATTGTGTCTATCTTGGCGTGAATGCTCTGATGCGTCCGCGCCCGGATATTGTGGTTTCGGGTATTAACGCCGGGCCGAATCTGGGTGATGATGTTATTTATTCCGGCACGGTAGCCGCCGCGATGGAGGGCCGTCATTTAGGCTTTCCGGCGCTGGCCGTTTCACTTGACGGGCATAAACATTACGACACTGCTGCAGCGGTCACCTGTTCCATTTTGCGCGCACTGTGTAAAGAGCCGCTGCGTACCGGACGTATTCTCAATATCAACGTACCTGATTTACCGCTGGATCAGATTAAAGGTATCCGCGTGACTCGCTGCGGTACACGACATCCGGCAGATCAAGTGATTCCGCAGCAGGATCCGCGCGGTAATACGCTGTACTGGATTGGCCCGCCGGGCGGTAAGTGTGATGCCGGTCCGGGGACCGATTTTGCTGCGGTAGATGAAGGCTACGTCTCCATCACGCCGCTGCATGTAGATTTAACCGCGCACAACGCGCAAGATGTGGTTTCAGACTGGTTAAACAGCGTGGGAGTTGGCACGCAATGGTAAGCAGACGCGTACAAGCACTTCTGGATCAATTACGTGCGCAAGGTATTCAGGATGAGCAGGTGCTTAATGCACTTGCTGCCGTGCCGCGTGAAAAATTCATCGATGAAGCGTTTGAACAAAAAGCCTGGGACAATATCGCGTTGCCGATAGGTCAGGGGCAGACAATTTCGCAGCCGTATATGGTGGCGCGAATGACTGAATTACTCGAACTGACGCCGCAGTCGCGAGTGCTGGAGATCGGCACTGGTTCAGGATATCAAACAGCAATTCTGGCACATCTTGTCCAGCATGTATGCTCGGTCGAGCGGATTAAAGGATTGCAGTGGCAGGCGCGCAGACGTCTGAAAAATCTTGATTTACACAATGTTTCAACCCGTCACGGCGATGGATGGCAAGGTTGGCAAGCACGTGCGCCGTTTGACGCTATCATTGTAACGGCTGCTCCGCCCGAAATTCCGACAGCGTTAATGACGCAACTGGATGAAGGCGGCATTCTCGTCTTACCCGTAGGGGAAGAGCACCAGTATTTAAAGCGGGTGCGTCGTCGGGGAGGCGAATTTATTATCGACACCGTGGAGGCTGTGCGCTTTGTTCCCTTAGTAAAGGGGGAGCTGGCTTAGCGCGTGAGGAAAATACCTGGAATTTTCCTGGTTATTTTGCAGCAGGTCAGCGTATCGTGAACATCTTTTCCAGTGTTCAGTAGGGTGCCTTGCACGGTAATTATGTCACTGGTTATTAACCAATTTTTTTCCTGGGGGATAAATGAGCGCGGGAAGCCCAAAATTCACCGTTCGCCGTATTGCGGCTTTGTCACTGGTTTCGCTATGGTTGGCTGGCTGTTCTGACACTTCAAATCCACCGGCACCGGTCAGCTCTGTCAATGGCAATGCGCCTGCAAATACCAATTCTGGTATGTTGATTACGCCGCCACCGAAAATGGGGACGACGTCTACAACGCAGAAACCGCAAATTCAGCCGGTACAACAGCCACAAATTCAATCGGCTCAACAGCCGCAAATCCAACCGGTACAGCCTGTTGCCCAACAACCTGTGCAAATGGAAAACGGACGCATCGTCTATAACCGTCAGTACGGGAATATTCCGAAAGGCAGTTATAGCGGCAGTACTTACACCGTGAAAAAAGGCGACACGCTTTTCTATATCGCCTGGATTACCGGCAACGATTTCCGTGACCTTGCCCAACGCAATAATATTCAGGCGCCTTACGCTCTGAACGTAGGTCAGACCTTACAGGTGGGGAATGCTTCCGGTACGCCAATCACTGGCGGAAATGCCATTACCCAGGCCGACGCAGCAGAGCAAGGAGTTGTGATCAAGCCTGCACAAAATTCCACCGTTGCTGTTGCGTCGCAACCGACAATTACGTATTCTGAGTCTTCGGGTGAACAGAGTGCTAACAAAATGTTGCCGAACAACAAGCCAACTGCGACCACGGTCACAGCGCCTGTAACGGTACCAACAGCAAGCACAACCGAGCCAACTGTCAGCAGTACAACAACCAGTACGCCGATCTCCACCTGGCGCTGGCCGACTGAGGGCAAAGTGATTGAAACCTTTGGTGCTTCTGAGGGAGGCAACAAGGGGATTGATATCGCAGGTAGCAAAGGACAGGCAATTATCGCGACCGCAGATGGCCGCGTTGTTTATGCCGGTAATGCGCTGCGCGGCTACGGTAATCTGATTATCATCAAACATAATGATGATTACCTGAGTGCCTACGCCCATAACGACACAATGCTGGTCCGGGAACAACAAGAAGTTAAGGCGGGGCAAAAAATAGCGACCATGGGTAGCACCGGAACCAGTTCAACACGCTTGCATTTTGAAATTCGTTACAAGGGGAAATCCGTAAACCCGCTGCGTTATTTGCCGCAGCGATAAATCGGCGGAGCCAGGCTTTTGCTTGAATGTTCCGTCAAGGGATCACGGGTAGGAGTCACCTTATGAGTCAGAATACGCTGAAAGTTCATGATTTAAATGAAGACGCGGAATTTGATGAGAATGGAGTTGAGGTTTTTGACGAAAAGGCCTTAGTTGAAGAGGAACCCAGTGATAACGATTTGGCCGAAGAGGAGCTGTTATCGCAGGGCGCAACACAGCGTGTGCTGGACGCGACTCAGCTTTATCTTGGTGAGATTGGTTATTCGCCACTGTTAACGGCCGAAGAAGAAGTTTATTTTGCGCGTCGCGCACTGCGTGGTGATGTCGCCTCTCGCCGCCGGATGATCGAGAGTAACTTGCGTCTGGTGGTAAAAATTGCCCGCCGTTATGGCAATCGTGGTCTGGCGCTGCTGGACCTTATCGAAGAGGGTAACCTGGGGCTGATCCGCGCGGTTGAGAAGTTTGACCCGGAACGTGGTTTCCGCTTCTCAACTTACGCAACCTGGTGGATTCGCCAGACGATCGAACGGGCCATTATGAACCAAACCCGTACTATTCGTTTGCCGATTCACATCGTAAAGGAGCTGAACGTTTACCTGCGAACCGCACGTGAGTTGTCCCATAAGCTGGACCACGAACCGAGCGCGGAAGAGATCGCAGAGCAACTGGATAAGCCAGTTGATGACGTCAGCCGTATGCTTCGTCTTAACGAGCGCATTACCTCGGTAGACACCCCGCTGGGTGGTGATTCCGAAAAAGCGTTGCTGGATATCCTGGCCGATGAAAAAGAGAACGGTCCGGAAGACACCACGCAAGATGACGATATGAAACAAAGCATCGTCAAATGGCTGTTCGAACTGAACGCCAAGCAGCGTGAAGTGCTGGCACGTCGATTCGGTTTGCTGGGGTACGAAGCGGCAACACTGGAAGATGTAGGGCGTGAAATTGGCCTAACCCGTGAACGTGTTCGCCAGATTCAGGTTGAAGGCCTGCGCCGTCTGCGTGAGATTTTGCAGACTCAGGGGCTGAATATCGAAGCGCTGTTCCGCGAATAAGCAAGCATCTGTCAGAAAGGCCAGTCTCATATGAGGCTGGCCTTTTTCTTTTGGTTGGTGAGTCGGTGTGTTTGCAGGCTGGATAAGACGCGATAGCGTCGCATCCGGCAATTTGCACCCTATGTGTTCATCATCTTGCGCACCAGCTGCATAAACAGCTCCTGCTCTTCTGCACTCAAACGCCCCAAAAATTCTTCATCCACGCCGTCACCAATCGGTATCGCCGCAGCAAGTACCTTTTCTCCTTCGGCAGTCAGCCAGACAAAGCGACGCCGCTTATCGACGGTGTCATGCTCTCGTCTGACCAGGCCACGATTTTCCATTCTTGCCAGAATTTCCGCCAGCGTAGCCTTAGTGCTGACAGCTGCTTCTATCAGCGCAACCTGCTCTATACCGGGTTGTTCAGCAATAGCGCGCATTACCGCGTACTGCGGTTTAGTCAGGTCAGGTAGCTCATGCTGCCAGCGAGACGTGTGTTGCTGAAAAAGCTGTCGTAACTGATGGAACGCTTTATTTCGTAACGCCATGTAAACTCCGGGCTAACTTTCTGTCGCTATCATAGCTGTTTTTCAGTGACGAAGGGGATGTTGTTACTTTTCTGCACTTGCCGCTACGTGAATAGAAGGGTATGTTAATAATAACGTTCGTGTACGAACAATTAAGGAAATAAAAAATGAGACTGATTGTCGGGATGACTGGGGCTACAGGTGCGCCTCTTGGTGTGGCATTACTGCAAGCACTAAAGAAGATGCCCGGTGTTGAAACACATCTCGTGATGTCGAAGTGGGCGAAAACTACCATTGAACTGGAAACGCCCTACAGCGTCCACGATGTCGCTGCCCTGGCAGACTATTGCCATAACCCGGCGGATCAGGCGGCGACTATCTCTTCAGGTTCCTTTCGTACCGATGGCATGATCGTTATTCCGTGCAGCATGAAGACGCTGGCTGGTATCCGTGCTGGCTATGCCGATGGGCTGGTGGGGCGCGCTGCTGATGTTGTTCTCAAAGAAGGGCGCAAGCTGGTGCTGGTGCCGCGTGAAATGCCTCTCAGTACTATCCACCTTGAAAATATGCTCGCGCTTTCCCGTATGGGCGTGGCGATGATACCGCCCATGCCTGCCTTCTATAACCATCCCGAAACGGTAGATGACATTGTTCACCACGTGGTTGCCCGCGTGATGGATCAGTTTGGCCTCGAACATCCTCAAGCCAGGCGCTGGCAAGGATTGCCGCAGTCCGGGAGTTTTTCTCTGGAGAATGAATAATGGCTTTTGATGATTTACGCAGCTTTTTACAGGCACTTGACGACCAGGGGCAATTGCTGAAAATCAGTGAAGAGGTTAACGCCGAGCCAGATCTGGCCGCTGCTGCCAACGCCACCGGGCGTATCGGCGACGGCGCACCCGCGCTGTGGTTTGATAATATTCGCGGCTTTACCGATGCCCGCGTGGCGATGAACACCATTGGGTCCTGGCAGAACCACGCGATTTCCCTCGGCCTGCCGCCGAACACGCCGGTTAAAAAACAGATTGATGAGTTTATCCGCCGCTGGGATAACTTCCCGATTGCCCCGGAGCGCCGCGCAAATCCAGCCTGGGCGCAGAACACCGTCGATGGCGACGAGATCAACCTGTTCGATATTCTGCCGCTGTTTCGCCTGAACGATGGCGATGGCGGTTTCTATCTCGATAAAGCCTGCGTGGTTTCCCGCGATCCGCTCGACTCGGATAACTTCGGCAAGCAGAATGTCGGCATCTACCGTATGGAAGTGAAGGGCAAGCGTAAGCTCGGCCTGCAACCGGTGCCAATGCACGATATCGCCCTGCATCTGCATAAAGCGGAAGAGCGCGGCGAAGATTTGCCGATAGCCATCACCCTTGGTAATGATCCGATCATCACGCTGATGGGCGCTACACCGCTGAAATACGATCAGTCTGAGTACGAAATGGCGGGCGCACTGCGCGAAAGCCCATACCCGATCGCTACCGCCCCGCTGACCGGTTTTGATGTGCCGTGGGGCTCGGAAGTAATCCTCGAAGGGGTTATCGAAAGCCGTAAACGCGAGATTGAAGGGCCGTTCGGTGAGTTTACCGGCCACTACTCCGGCGGGCGCAACATGACCGTGGTGCGCATCGATAAAGTCTCTTACCGCACGAAACCGATTTTCGAATCGCTCTATCTCGGTATGCCGTGGACCGAAATCGACTACCTGATGGGGCCAGCCACCTGTGTGCCGCTGTATCAGCAACTGAAAGCTGAGTTCCCGGAAGTACAGGCGGTAAACGCCATGTACACCCACGGCCTGCTGGCGATTATCTCCACCAAAAAACGCTACGGCGGCTTTGCCCGCGCGGTGGGCCTGCGTGCGATGACCACGCCGCACGGTCTGGGCTACGTGAAGATGGTGATTATGGTCGATGAAGACGTTGACCCGTTCAACCTGCCGCAGGTGATGTGGGCGCTCTCCTCGAAAGTGAACCCGGCAGGGGACCTGGTGCAGTTGCCGAATATGTCCGTGCTGGAGCTCGACCCAGGCTCAAGCCCGGCGGGGATCACCGACAAGCTGATTATCGACGCAACCACGCCTGTCGCCCCGGACAACCGTGGTCACTACAGCCAGCCGGTGGTGGATTTACCGGAAACCAAAGCCTGGGCTGAAAAACTGACCGCTATGCTGGCCGCACGCAAATAAGGAGAACAAGATGATTTGTCCACGTTGTGCCGATGAACAGATTGAAGTGATGGCAAAATCGCCGGTGAAAGATGTCTGGACGGTCTACCAGTGCCAGCATTGCCTTTATACCTGGCGCGATACAGAACCGCTACGCCGCACCAGCCGTGAACATTATCCGGAAGCGTTCCACATGACGCAAAAAGATATTGATGACGCGCCGATGGTGCCGAGCATTCCGCCGCTGCTGGCGGAAGATAAGCGCTAAATAAAAGGTCCGATGCCCATCGGACCTTTTTATTAAGGTCAAATTACCGCCCATACGCACCAGGTAATTAAGAATCCGGTAAAACCGAGAATGGTCGTTAACACTGTCCAGGTTTTCAGACCGTCTGCTACCGACAACCCCAGATATTTGGTCACAATCCAGAACCCTGAGTCATTAATATGTGACGCGCCAAGCCCACCAAAGCAGGCCGCCAGTGTCACCAGTACGCACTGAATCGGATTCAATCCCATCACCGCTTCCGAGAGTAATCCACCGGTTGTCAGGATTGCTACGGTGGCTGAACCCTGCGATGCGCGCAGCGCCAGAGAAATAATAAATGCCGCAGGCAACAGAGGCAGGTCAATCATTTGTAACATATTGGCAAGGGCTTTACCGACGCCAGACTCCACCAGCACTTTGCCAAATACCCCACCGGCACCAGTAACCAGAATCACTACCGCCGCAGTGGGAAGGGCTGAGCCCATAATGTCGCTGGTGTGTTGTAAGCTCCAGCCGCGACGTAAGGCCAGTAACCAGAATGCCAGCACCAGCGCAATCATCAGAGCCACCATCGGTGAGCCGAGCAGTTGCAGCGTACCAAGCAGGGGATGCGAGGCTGGCATTAGCGTTGCGGAAACCGTACCCGCCATAATAATCGCGATAGGAATAACAATTAATGAGGTGACCAGCGCGACGCCCGGCGGATTTATTTTATCGCTTAATTTTGTCTCGCCTTCCTCACTGGCTGGTGCCAGCTGCATCTGTTCCAGTACTTCCACCGACATCGCATATTGGCGCTTATTGATTATTTTCGCTGCAAAATAGCCGACAATGCCTACAGGAATAGAAATTGCGATACCGATTATGGTCAGCCAGCCGATGTCTGCGTGGAGTAGCCCGGCAGCGGCAACGGGGCCTGGATGCGGCGGTACTGCCACGTGAACAGTAAGCATTATCCCGGCGACCGGCAGGCCAAATTTAAGCGGCGATATTTTGGCAACCTTGGCAAAACCGTAAATGATTGGCGCAAGAATAATAAAGCCGACATCAAAGAAAACAGGAATACCGAGGAAGAACGCTGCCAGAGTCAGTGCGGCAATAGTCCGTTTGTCTCCTAACTTGCGGCTGAAATAATTAGCCAGCGACTCTGCACCGCCAGAGTGTTCAATCATGCGACCCAGCATGGCACCAAGGCCGATAATGATGGTGACGGAGCCAAGCACACCGCCCATCCCGGCGATCATCACTTTACCCACTTCGCCCGCCGGGATACCCGCCGCAAGTGCGACTAACAGGCTGACGAGAAGCAGAGCAACGAATGGTTGTACCTTTGCCTTGATGACCAGCAGCAACAGCATGATTACGCCAGCTAACGCAATGCATAACAATGTAATTGTGGACATGGAAAACCCTGTCTGAAAGTTATAGTTAACCTACCCCATCCGTAGATGGGGGGATGTATGGGTACGTTGTAATTATGGATTGAGCGAATTAGCGCCAGGCGTCAAACCAGCCAAGCCCTTCTTCGGTGAGGCCACGAGGTTTGTATTCACAACCGATCCAGCCCTGATATCCCACTTCATCGAACAGGCGGAACAGCCACGGATAGTTGATCTCACCATCGTCCGGTTCATGTCGATCGGGCAGTCCGGCAATTTGTACGTGGGCATATTTCCCGGCGTAATCACGGATTAAATGCGTCAGGTCGCCATCCACTTTTTGCGCATGGAAAGTATCTAGTTGAATAAACACGTTATCTCGCGCAACCTCTTCAACAATAGCCAGTGCCTGATACTGGCTGGAGAAGAGATAATGAGGTTTAACGCCGGGGCTGAGTGCTTCAACCAAAACTCGCTTGCCGTGCGGCGCAAAGCGGTCGGCAGCGTAGCGGAGATTATCGATAAAAACAGCCCGATACCGTTCAGCGTCTTCGCCTGCGGGCACGACGCCTGCCATCACATGGACTTGTTCACAATTGAGCGCCAATGCATATTCCAGTGCCAGGTCGATGTCTGCGCGTGCTTCGTGCTCACGTCCGGGAAGGGCGGATAATCCCCATTCCCCCGCATTAACATCTCCGGGAGCGGTATTGAACAGCGCCAGCGTCAGATGATTTTGCGCCAGTTGCTGCCGGATTTGCTGGGTGGAATAGTCATAGGGAAACAGAAATTCCACAGCATCAAACCCGGCTTTTCGCGCTGCGGCGAAGCGTTCAATAAAAGGCACTTCGGTGAACATCATGGATAAATTAGCTGCAAAACGAGGCATTGCATTAACTCCTTAATTCCGCAATTTCACCTGCGGTCAGATAACGGATCGGGCGGTCACCGAGAATAAAAATCAGCTTTGCCGTTTCCTCCAGTTCTTCCATATTGTTGGCGGCTTCTTGCAGGCTTTCACCGCAAACGACTGGGCCATGATTTGCCAGTAAAAAAGCCTGATTATCTGCTGCTAGTTCCGCCAGATCCTGCGCGATGCGTTTATCGCCCGGGCGGTAATAGGGCACCAGCGGGACATTTCCCATCCGCATCACCACGTATGGTGTGAACGGACGAATAACGTTGCTGCTGTCCAGCCCTTGCAGGCAGGAAAGCGCCGTCGACCATGTGCTGTGCAAATGCACCACCGCTTTACAGCGCGGATTGTTGCGATACAGCGCCAGATGAAAGAGCACTTCTTTCGAGGGTTTGTCACCACTTAGCCATTCACCATCAGCGGTAACTTTGGAAAGTCGCTGCGGATCGAGATTGCCCAGGCAAGAGCCTGTCGGCGTCGCCAGTAAATTCCCGTCAGGTAAAAGCAGAGACAGATTGCCAGCCGAACCGGTGGCATAGCCGCGCTGAAAGAATGAACTGGCAATCCGCGTCATCTCCTCTCGCAAAGACTGCTCTGCTTTTGCGAAATCGCTCATGGTAAAAACTCTCTTTGGGCTCGTGAAAAAAAGACCTCATCGCCGAAGTTGCCGGATTTAAGGGCGAGTGAGACAGGCTTATCCAGTGCGTTTACCCACGGCACGCCGGGGGAAATGGTTGGGCCAATATGAAACCCTTTTATGCCCAGGCTCTGTGTGACTACGCCGGAGGTCTCACCGCCTGCGACAATAAAACGTGTCACGCCTTCCGCTGCTAACCGCGTCGCTAGTTGAGAAAACAGCTCCTCCACTGCCTGACTGGCTTTTTGTGCACCGTATTGCTGTTGAATTGCTGCCAGTGCGTCAGTGCTGGCGGTGGCAAAAACCAGAGGAGCAAGTTCACTTTCCTGGCTCAGAACCCATTCCGCCAGTTCGTGTGCATAAGCGGCCAGAGTTTCAGTTGAGAGGCAGCGTGCCACATCAACTTCACGGGCTGGTGCAATTTGACGGTAATGTGCCACCTGGCGGTTGGTCATTTGAGAGCATGACCCGGAGAGCACTACGCCGCGCCCAGCGAGCGGATGCCCCGCTTCGCGCGCCTGGCTACCGTTTTCTTGCGCCCACTGCCGGGCAAGGCCAATCGCCAGGCCAGAACCGCCCGTTACCAGTGCGGCATCGCGTAAGGCTTCTCCCTGTATTTCCAGATGGTGTTCGGTCAGCGCATCAAGCACCGCGTAGCGATAGCCCTCTTGCTGTAAGCGAGCCAGTTCCTGACGCACGGCTTCCACACCTTGTTCGAAAACATGCGCCGAAACGACGCCGCAGCGCCCTGTGGATTGCGCTTCAACCAGACGGGGAAGGTAGCTGTCGGTCATGGGATTTACCGGATGATGGCGCATCCCGGATTCGGCCAGTAGTTGATTCATAACGAACAAATAACCCTGATAAACCGTGCGTCCGTTGACCGGCAGAGCCGGAGAAAAGACTGTAAACGGCGTGTCGAGAGCATCCATTAATGCATCGGTAACCGGGCCGATATTACCTTTCGCCGTACTGTCGAAAGTGGAGCAGTATTTGAAATAAATCTGACGGCAACCTTGTTGTTGCAACCAGCGAAGAGCCGCCAGCGATTGCTGTGTGGCTTCAGCCACCGGGCAGGAGCGCGTTTTCAGACTGATTACCAGCGCGTCGATTGCCTCCGGCATTTCACCTGTTGGAACACCGTTGATTTGTACCGTTGGTAGACCGTTTTCCATCAGAAAACTGGCGATATCCGTCGCGCCGGTAAAATCATCGGCGATAACGCCAATCTTGATCATGATTTCGCTCCCGGTAGGGTTATGCCAGAGAAAATCTTGATGACTGCGCTATCGTCTTCTTTCCCGTAACCCGCGTTGCTGGCGCTGGTGAACATATTCAATGCTGTCGAGGCCAATGGCAGCGGGAAGTGCAGGGCTTTGGCGGTATCGGCAACCAGACCAAGATCCTTAACAAAAATATCGACGGCTGAATGCGGGGTGTAATCGCCATCCACCACATGACTCATCCGGTTTTCGAACATCCAGGAATTTCCGGCGGCATTGGTCACGACGTCATACATTACATCCAGTGGGATTCCCGCACGGGCAGCAAGCGCCATCGCTTCGGCTCCGGCCGCAATATGCACGCCCGCTAACAGCTGGTGGATAATTTTTACGGTCGAACCTAGTCCCGGTTCTGCGCCAATGCGATAAACTTTTCCGGCAACGGCTTCCAGCACGGGAGCCAGGCGTTCAAAGGCAACATCGCTACCGGAGGCCATGACGGTCATTTCACCGTTAGCAGCTTTTACCGCACCACCAGAAACCGGCGCATCCAGCATTTCCAGATTGAACCCAGCTAAAGCGGTAGCAATTTCTTGCGCATCAGCACTGGCGATAGTGGAAGAAACCATTACTGCCGTACTGGGTTTCAGATGTTGTGCAACACCTTTTTCACCAAACAGCACCTGTTTAACCTGGGCCGCATTGACCACCAGCACCAGAAGAGCGTCCAGTTTTTCGGCAAACGTCGCGGCGTTATCAGAAACCCCGCAAGCACCAGCCTCTTTCAACGTAGCGCAGGCATTGCTGTTCAGGTCTGCGCCCCAGGTAGAAAGACCTGCGCGGACACATGACAGCGCCGCTCCCATTCCCATTGATCCCAAACCAACGATTCCGACATGAAACTCAGATCCCGTCTTCATCTGCTCTCCTTGTTAATTTAAGTGATATTTTGTTTGATGTTGTGAATATAAGCGCCAGGAGATAACGATATGGTGAGCTTATTCACAAAAATTAACAATGTGTGTTATTTTATGTGAACTAAGCGATAGTTGCGCTGCGCATGTTTCGCAGGCAAATAGCGTAGAATGTCCGCAGGACAAAGGAAGGAGCAAAAGTTGATACCCGTAGAGCGTCGCCAAATCATCCTTGAGATGGTAGCTGAAAAAGGCATTGTCAGTATTGCTGAACTGACGGACAGAATGAATGTGTCACATATGACCATTCGTCGGGATTTACAAAAACTGGAGCAGCAGGGCGCCGTTGTGCTGGTGTCCGGAGGCGTTCAGTCTCCGGGACGCGTGGCGCATGAACCTTCTCATCAGGTAAAAACTGCGCTGGCAATGACGCAAAAAGCGGCGATTGGCAAGCTGGCGGCAAGTCTTGTTCAGCCGGGAAGTTGTATCTATCTGGATGCGGGAACGACCACGTTAGCGATAGCACAGCATCTGATTCACATGGAGCCACTCACAGTGGTTACTAACGACTTCGTTATTGCGGACTACTTGCTCGACAACAGTAATTGCACAATTATTCACACTGGCGGTGCAGTGTGTCGGGAAAACCGTTCCTGTGTCGGGGAAGCCGCTGCGACCATGCTGCGCAGCCTGATGATTGATCAGGCTTTTATTTCTGCATCGTCATGGAGTGTGCGGGGGATCTCTACGCCAGCAGAAGATAAAGTCACGGTGAAACGGGCGATTGCCAGTGCCAGCCGCCAGCGAGTTTTGGTCTGTGATGCGACGAAATATGGTCAGGTGGCGACATGGCTGGCGTTACCATTAAGCGAGTTTGATCAGATCATTACTGACGACGGTCTGCCGGAGAGTGCCAGTCGCGCGCTGGCGAAGCAGGATCTCTCTTTGCTGGTAGCGAAAAATGAATAATGGCCTGCAATAACACCGGGTTACTCATGCTTCACAGAAGAAGCATGAGACTACTTTATTTTATAAAATGACAGCCGTCCGCTTTTCGGCGATCCGGTATCAATGTAAATCTGGTTAGCGAACGTCTGAATGTTATCAAACATCATATGTCCAAATATAAAATAATCAGCGCCGTTTATTTCTTGTAACTCGCCATTAAGCGATTTCTGCACACGTTCAACAGGCCAGAGTAATTCGCTCTCCGCTATTTCTTTTCCGAACTGATATTCATTCCCCGGATAATCTGCATGTGCGATGACATATTTTATTATGTCGTTGGTAATTTCAATAATATGCGGAAGTTTATGGAATCTCAATAACAGATCTATTGCCTCTTGTTGTTCCGTATCATTTAAATCAAAAAACCAGTCACCGCCGCTGGCTAACCACATATTGCCATCGCCAGTCGAGAATGCATCAAGCGCCATCGTTTCGTGGTTGCCTTTTACGGTGTTAAACCAGGGCTGGTTTAACAGGCGCAGCACGTTAAGACTCTCCGGCCCACGATCAATGTTATCGCCTGTGGAAATAAGCAAGTCAGTTTCGGGACAAAAAGATAATTTATGTAAACGGGATTGTAATAATTGATAATCCCCATGAATATCACCAACGACCCATATATGGCGATAGTGATGGGCATTGATTTTTTGATAGCGTGTAGATGGCATGGTTTTACCCTGTAAAATAATATCTACTATTATACAGGGTATTTTTATTTGATTCGTCAGTTGTCGTTAATATTCCCGATAGCAAAAGACTATCGGGAATTATTTTTACACCAGACTCTTCAACCGATAAATCCACTCTAACGCCTGACGCGGGGTGAGTGAATCCGGGTCGAGGTTTTCCAGAGCTTCGACCGCAGGCGAAGTTTCTTCTGGTACTGATAGCAAAGACATCTGCGTACCATCCACCTGCGTCGCGGCGGCGTTCGGCGAAATGCTTTCCAGCTCACGCAGTTTTTGCCGTGCGCGCTTAATAACTTCTTTTGGCACGCCCGCCAGAGCAGCAACCGCCAGGCCGTAGCTTTTGCTCGCCGCGCCGTCCTGCACGCTGTGCATAAAGGCAATGGTGTCGCCGTGCTCCAGCGCATCGAGATGCACGTTGGCGACGCCTTCCATTTTCTCCGGTAGCTGGGTCAGCTCGAAATAGTGGGTGGCAAACAGCGTCAATGCCTTAATCTTATTCGCCAGATTTTCCGCACACGCCCATGCCAGCGACAGACCATCGTAAGTGGACGTCCCGCGCCCGATCTCATCCATCAACACCAGACTGTACTCGGTGGCGTTATGCAGAATATTAGCGGTTTCGGTCATCTCCACCATAAAGGTTGAACGCCCGGATGCCAGATCGTCCGCCGCGCCCACACGGGTAAAGATACGGTCAATCGGGCCAATCTCGACTTTTTGTGCCGGTACATAGCTGCCGATATAGGCCATCAGCGCAATCAGTGCGGTCTGGCGCATATAGGTACTTTTACCGCCCATGTTCGGACCGGTAATAATCAACATCCGACGCTGTGGCGACAGGTTCAGCGGGTTAGCGATAAACGGCTCATTCAGTACCTGTTCAACCACCGGATGGCGGCCTTCGGTAATGCGAATGCCAGGTTTATCAATAAAGATCGGGCAGGTGTAGTTCAGGGTATAGGCCCGTTCCGCCAGGTTCACCAGCACGTCGAGTTCCGCCAGCGCGCTCGCGCTCTGTTGCAGCGCTTCCAGATGCGGCAACAGCAGGTCGAACAACTCTTCATAAAGCTGTTTTTCCAGTGCCAGTGCTTTGCCTTTTGAGGTGAGAACTTTATCTTCGTACTCTTTCAGCTCTGGAATAATGTAACGTTCAGCGTTTTTCAGCGTCTGGCGACGCATGTAGTTGATTGGTGCCAGATGGCTTTGTCCACGGCTGATCTGAATGTAATAACCATGAACCGCGTTAAAGCCAACTTTTAGCGTGTCCAGGCCGGTACGTTCACGCTCGCGGACTTCCAGACGCTCCAGATAATCGGTCGCGCCGTCAGCCAGCGCCCGCCACTCATCCAGCTCTTCGTTATAGCCCGGTGCGATAACACCACCGTCGCGTACCAGCACTGGCGGTGTGTCGATGATTGCCCGCTCCAGCAGCTCGCGCAGCTCGGCAAACTCGCCCATCTTCTCACGCAGCGCCTGTACCGGTGCACTATCGACAGTTTCTAACTGCGCGCGCAGTTCCGGCAGTTGTTGGAAAGCGTGACGCATACGGGCGAGATCGCGCGGGCGAGCGGTACGCAACGCCAGACGCGCCAGAATACGCTCCAGATCGCCGACCTGCCGCAGTACCGGCTGCAGCTCGGCGGTAAAATCCTGCAATGCGCCAATAGTTTGCTGGCGCTCAAGCAACACGCGGGTGTCGCGCACTGGCATATGCAGCCAGCGTTTCAGCATACGACTACCCATCGGCGTTACAGTGCAGTCGAGCACAGAAGCCAGCGTATTTTCCGCACCGCCCGCCAGGTTCTGGGTGATTTCCAGGTTACGACGCGTCGCGGCATCCATAATGATGCTGTCCTGCTCACGTTCCATGGTGATAGAACGAATATGCGGCAGGGTCGTGCGTTGGGTATCTTTCGCATACTGCAACAGGCAACCGGCAGCACAAAGCCCGCGTGGCGCATTCTCGACGCCGAAACCAATCAGATCACGAGTGCCAAATTGCAGGTTCAACTGCTGGCGCGCGGTGTCGATTTCAAACTCCCACAGCGGGCGACGACGCAGGCCGCGACGACCTTCAATCAGCGACATCTCGGCGAAATCTTCTGCATACAGCAGTTCCGCTGGATTGGTGCGTTGCAGCTCTGCCGCCATCGTTTCGCGGTCAGCCGGTTCGCTCAGACGAAAACGACCGGAACTGATATCCAGCGTCGCGTAGCCGAAACCTTTGCTGTCCTGCCAGATAGCCGCCAGCAGGTTATCCTGACGCTCCTGCAACAGGGCTTCATCGCTGATGGTGCCTGGCGTAACGATACGGACAACTTTGCGCTCAACCGGACCTTTGCTGGTCGCCGGGTCGCCAATCTGTTCGCATATAGCGACGGACTCGCCCTGATTCACCAGTTTGGCGAGATAGTTTTCCACTGCATGGTAGGGAATACCCGCCATCGGGATCGGCTCGCCCGCAGACGCGCCGCGTTTGGTCAGCGAAATATCCAGCAGCTGCGACGCCCGTTTTGCGTCGTCATAAAACAGCTCGTAAAAGTCACCCATCCGGTAGAACAGCAGGATCTCCGGATGCTGGGCTTTCAGCTTGAGATACTGCTGCATCATTGGTGTATGGGCGTCGAAATTTTCTATTACACTCATGGAATTAGATCCGGTTCCCTGATGTTAAATGTAGTGTGATGGTTTTTATTTTCGTTGTAATCACATAAGGCGCACATGATACCGGAGTTAATCATTTCAGGGGAAGACGCGAAAGGTGAGTTCTTGATGCCGGTTCCGCGAAAAATGCTGCTTTGCAGCTTTTGCGTGATGACTATGAAACAAGATCGCAAAATTACATCGGTTGAAGAAACCTCCTCCTTCAGAGCCATAGTCCCCTTTAGAATTAAGTTGTAATATAAATGCACCTTAAGAGTATGGAGGCAGCATGTCCGGCAAGCGTATCTCTCGTGAAAAACTGACGATTAAAAAAATGATCGATCTTTATCAAGCGAAATGCCCGCAGGCGTCAGCGGAGCCGGAGCATTACGATGCGCTGTTTGCTTACGCGCAAAAGCGGCTGGATAAATGTGTGTTTGGCGAAGAGAAACCGGCCTGTAAACAGTGTCCGGTGCACTGTTACCAGCCTGCGAAGCGTGAAGAGATGAAGCAGATTATGCGGTGGGCGGGGCCGAGAATGCTGTGGCGTCATCCGATCTTAACCGTGCGTCATCTGATTGATGATAAACGTCCAGTACCAGAACTGCCGGAAAAATATCGCCGGAAGAAATAAATTTGCCGGAGGAATTTATTCTCTCCGGCAAGTACGGCGCTTACGCTTTGGTCGCAATCAGGATTGCTGATGCCTTGATCAACGCAATAACGCGCGATCCTGTGGTGAGTTTCATTTCATCCTGGCTTTCATTGGTTACCACAGCCACAATTTCAAAACCCGCATCTGTTTTGATATGGACAGTGGCATTCACTGCGCCTTCGGTGATTTTCGACACGCTGCCAGCAAACTGGTTGCGAGCGGAGAATTTCAGTCCACAGTCTTCCGTTGCCAGCGTTACCCACGGGGCTTTAATCAGGGCAATCGCTTCTTTCCCTTTTGCCAGCCCCAGGGCTTGCTGGCTACTGTGGGTAACAATTGCCACCAGCTTTGCGCCACCTGCCAGCGTCAGTTCTACTTCATCATTCACCGCGCCCATTGCGACTGCGCTAACTGTTCCGGTTAATTGATTTCTTGCTGAAACTGCCATACTGCCTCCTTTCATTGAATGTTGATCGAGTATAACCACATCTGTTAAACCAATGCCGCTTTATCTATCCCCAGCCGCTTCATCCGTGACAGCAGAGTGGTGCGTTTTAACCCCAGACGTTGTGCAGCGCCTTTTGGCCCGGCAACCACGCCATTAGTCTCTTTTAATACGCGGACAATCAGTTGATATTCATCTTCGCCTTCCTGGGCGACGACCGTCGCGGCCGGTGGTGTTTCAGGTTCTGACAGAGGGATATCGGGTAAAGAGAGTTGTAGAACGTTACCGCGAGTCAGCAACACCGCGCGCTCAATGACGTTTTCCAGTTCGCGCACGTTACCTGGCCATTCCATATTGCTCAATGCGCGCAGAGTCTCGGCAGGAATGCTGTCAATATTACGACCCAGGCGGCGGGCAATTTTAAATGTAAAGGCTTTAGCCAGCAGCGGAATATCTTCCGGGCGCTCGCGCAGCGGCGGCAGATGAATCGGGAAGACGTTCAGGCGGTAGTAGAGATCGCTACGGAACTCGCGGTCGGCGACCATTTTTTTCAGATCGCGGTTAGTCGCGGCGATTAAACGCACGTCCGTCTGAATGATTTTGTTGCTGCCGAGGCGTTCGAATTCCTGTTCCTGCAATACGCGCAGCAACTTCGGCTGTAACTCCAGCGGCATATCGCCCACTTCATCGAGGAACAGCGAGCTTTTATCCGCCAGTTCAAAACGACCAATGCGCTGAGCGCTGGCACCAGTAAAGGCACCACGCTCATGACCAAACAGGTCACTTTCCAGTAATCCCGCAGGCATGGCGGCGCAGTTCATCTTCACCATTCGCCGACCATTGCGGTTGCTAAGATTGTGGATCGCGCGGGCAATCAGTTCCTTACCTGTCCCCGTTTCACCGAGAATGAGTACGGTACTGTCGCTTTGCGCTACCATCTCAACCTGCTTGAGCACGCTATACATGGCTTCGCTGCGACCAATAATCTCGCCAAATTCGCTATCCACATTATTGAGCTGTTCGGTCAGAGCAAGGTTTTCATCAACCAGGCGCTCCTTCAGACGGTGGATTTCCTGATAGGCGAGGGCGTTATCCACGGCAATCGCCACACGTTCCGCAATCTGGCGCAGCAAACTCAGGTTAGTGGTGGTAAAGGTTTTCTCTTCGCACTGCGCCAGTTTCAGCACGCCCAACATGGTGTTGCCAGACATCAACGGTAGCAGGCACAGCGTCTGGATCTGGTTGCCCCAGGTGTCGAACAACATGCGTTCGTAGGGGGCTAAATTGTCTCGCTCGTGGAGATTAAGCAGCAGCATCTCTTTGCTTTTAAATACGCGCTCAGTGAGGGTTCCCGCCTCATCAACTTCACTCTGTTCGTGAGTGGGATGCTGTTTATCGAGATAGTGAGTAGAGTAAACGTTGAGTTTGTTTTTGCGGTGGCTGCGTAAAACGATGCTGATATCGTCGATATCGAAGTAGTAGTGGATTTCTTTAGCCACTTCGCTGACCAGCTCGTCCATGTCCAGGCGAGAAAGTACCGCGTTGGTGATGGCAACCAGGATGCGGAAGTTATCCCGTTCCCGGCATAGCAGTTCGTAGTCGACATTGTTGATGACGCGGCTCTGAATTTGCTCGCTGACAACAGAAACAATCTGCGTAAATGTTTGCAGACGATTGAACTCTTTTTCGCTCCACGGGCGATCGTCATAACGAATAAATTCACAACCGCCAAAAATATGTCCTTCCGCGGCCTGCGGCATCAGGCAATAGTGACCAAATTTGGGGTATAGCCCACTCGTAGCCAGTTGTGGCCAGGTGTCACAAAATTCTTCGTAGCTGCAGTGCAGTGTGTCAGGGCGCGATAAAATGCTGCGCACCGGACCATGTGCCAGAATGGTTTCGTCTTCGTATTTAATAGGATTGTCTTTGTCACGCGACGCGTAATAAGTCGCACGTTGAGTCTGCGCTTGCCACAACACAATAGCTGCGTTGTCGGCGAGCGCAGAACGCTTTACCAGTTGCGAAAGAGCCTCACACAGCGAGGCCAGATCGGGCTGCTGCAATAGTGTCCGAGTGATGTCGAACAACCCTTGTTGCCCGAGATCACTCATCGGTGTATACGACATGTTGTTCTTCCAGGAAAGCACCGCTAAGCGGTGCAAAAGGTAAATGACAAATTCCAGGGGCTAGATTTTTATTAGCATATACGAGGTAGCGGTTCGGCGTGTGGTAGATCGAGAGTTCGTTTCACGCCATAAAGTCCAGCGAGACGAACACCTTTACGCTCAACCACTTCGCCAATTAATGCCGCATCTTGTCCCAGTGGGTGGGAACGCAGCGCCGCCAGCACTTGCTCTGCCGCGTTACGCTCTACAGCAATCACCAGCTTACCTTCGTTGGCAAAGTTGAGGGCATCCAGGCCCAGCAATTCGCAAACGCCACGCACGGCAGGTTTAACCGGCAGCGCTGCTTCTGAAAGTTCAATACCGCAACCGCAGGCTGCTGCGAACTCATGAACTACCGCGTTCACTCCACCACGGGTAGCATCGCGCAGCGCTTTCACGCCGGGAATGTCGCGCAGCGTCTGAATCAGCGGCGTCAGTACCGCGCAATCGCTGACCAGTTCGCCGTCCAGCCCCAGCTGCTCGCGCAGGTTAAGGATAGTTGCTCCGTGGTCGCCGAGCGTACCGCTAACCAGCAGAACATCGCCTGCGGCGAGAGTTTGTGCTCCCCAGTGAATATTCGCCGGAATTGCGCCCATGCCTGCGGTGTTGATAAACAGTTTATCTGCCGCCCCACGCTGTACCACTTTAGTATCGCCAGTGACGATGGCGATTCCTGCCGCGCGGGCGGTTTCTGCCATGCTGGTCACTACCGCTTTCAGCGTCTCCATCGGCAATCCTTCTTCGAGGATAAATCCACAGGAGAGATAACGTGGGATAGCGCCGCTGACCGCAACGTCATTGGCCGTGCCGCAAATCGCCAGCTTGCCGATATTACCGCCAGGGAAGAACAGCGGGTCGATGACGTAGCTGTCAGTGGAGAAAGCCAGACGATCGCCTTCTGCCATTAATTGCGCCAGGTCAAGACGTGCCTGATCTTCCTGTTCTGCCAGCCACGGATTAGCAAACGCCTCCATAAACAGGCTGTTGATTAATTGCTGCATCGCCTGGCCGCCGCTGCCGTGGGCGAGTTGGATATTATTCACACTTCACTCTCCTGCTGACGATACTGATACCATGCGGCACATGCTCCTTCGGAGGAAACCATAAGTGCGCCGAACGCGGTTTGAGGATTACAGGTGTTACCAAACAGCGGGCATTGATGCGGCTTACATTTGCCGGTCAATACTTCACCACAACGTGCGCGCGGGTCATCGCAAACCTGCTGCGGTGCTGGGCGGAAATGTGCTTCGGCATCGAATCGTTGATAATCCGGCGTCAGGTGCACACCAGAAGATTCAATCACGCCTAAGCCGCGCCATTCGCTGTCGCCATTGACGCAGAAGACGTCAGCAATCGCCTGTTGTGCCAGCAAATTACCCGCATCTGGCACCACTCGCCGGTACTGATTCTCTACCTTGCTGTGGGCCGCTATTTTCTGCTCTACCAGCATCACCACGCCTTGCAGTAGATCAAGTGGTTCGAAACCAGCGACCACCAGCGGGCGATGAAAATCGCTGGCGATAAAATTATAGGCGTCGGTGCCGATTACCATACTGACGTGGCCCGGCGCGAGGAACGCGTCGATGCCATTGTCCGGCTGTTCCAGCAAACTGCGCAGCGTGGGGATCAGCGTAATGTGCTGGCAGAAGAAGTAAAAATTCTGCACATCGCGGGCTTTTGCCTGTTGCAGCGTGATTGCGGTGGTCGGCATGGTGGTTTCAAACCCTAAGCCGAAGAACACCACTTTACGAGTTGGATTCTCCTGCGCCAGTTTCAACGCATCCATTGGCGAGTAAACGATACGCACATCAGCACCGCGTGCTTTTGCCTGCAACAACGACCCCTGTTTCCCCGGTACGCGCATGGCGTCGCCAAAGGTACAGAAGATGACTTCCGGATGGCTGGCAATTTCCACGCAGGTGTCGATTCTGCCCATCGGCAGAACGCACACCGGGCAGCCCGGACCGTGGATAAACTCAACGTTTTCCGGCAGTAACTGGTCGAGGCCGAATTTAAAAATGGCGTGGGTATGACCACCGCACACTTCCATAATCCGCAGAGGGCGTTCGGCGGTGTAAGAGAGATGTGAAGCACGTTCGCGCAGATGCTCAATTAACTGCATCACCTGTTCCGGCGCGCGATATTCATCAACAAAACGCATTATTTTTCCTCGCCATACAACAGCGCACCGACATCCGGCTCAACATCAAACATATTTTGTAAGGCGTCGAGAGTGTCGCGCGCTTCGGCTTCATTAATTACGCTCATGGCAAAGCCAACGTGAACCAGTACCCACTGGCCCACGCGTGGCTGACCGTTTTCATCGCAGCTGCCGACTAGCGTTAAATCGACATCGCGCTGAATGCCGCAGACGTCGACTTTCGCCAGGTTGCCGTCAATGGTGCGAATCTGGCCAGGAACGCCTATGCACATCGCTGTGCCTCCAGCCAGTTCAGCCACTGGTCCATCCCTTCGCCGCTGGTGGCGGAAATAAGGATGATTTCAATTTCTGGATTGACTTCGCGGGCGCAGGCGATGCACTTCTCAACGTCGAAATTGAGATACGGCAGCAAGTCAACTTTGTTGAGCAGCATCAGCGAGGCGGCGGCAAACATATGCGGATATTTCAGCGGTTTGTCTTCACCTTCGGTAACGGAAAGCACCGCCACTTTGTGTTTTTCACCGAGATCGAAGCTGGCCGGGCAAACCAGGTTGCCAACGTTTTCGATAAACAGAATACCGTTATCGGCCAGTGGCAGGCGCGGTGAGGCATCAGCGATCATCTGGGCATCGAGATGGCAGCCTTTACCGGTATTCACTTGAATCGCTGGTGTGCCGGTAGCGCGAATGCGGGCTGCATCGTTCACGGTTTGCTGGTCGCCTTCAATCACTGCACACGGAACGCTGTCTTTCAGGCGCATTAAGGTTTCCGTCAGCAAGGTAGTTTTACCGGAACCAGGGCTGGAAACCAGGTTGAGTACCAACTGATTGCGGGCAGCAAAGCGCGCGCGGTTGCGTTCGGCCAGACGGTTGTTTTTGTCCAGCACGTCAATTTCGACTTCCAGCATCCGACGCTGGCTCATACCTGGCGCATGAGTGCCCGCTTCGCCATGACCATAATGCAGGTCGCCTTCTTCGGTCTGGCTGGGGGTAAATTCAGGCGCTTTAATGCCGGTGATTTTCATCTTCGGCCGTGCCGCCGGGGCAAATGGCGCGCTACGAAACGCGGAATGAGGGTTATGTTCATCACCCTCGATATACAGGTTGCCTTCACCGCAACCGCATGTTGTACACATCGCTCACTCCTGGTCTATTTCTATCCGCCGAATCTGTAAACCGTCGTCTGCCACAATGCGCAGCATGTCGCCATGACACTGTGGACAGCGGCGGACGCGCTGGGTCAGTAGCGTCACATACTGCTGGCATGTTTCACACCAGCACTCGGCCTCTTGTTCTTCGAGGTGCAGTTTACAACCTTCTGCCACGCTGCCGCGGCAAACCAGATCAAAACAAAAGGCAAGAGAGCTGGTTTCGACACAAGAAAATGCGCCAATTTTGAGCCAGACCGCAGTTACGCGTTTTGCGCCGTGCTGTATGGCCTGCTGTTCGATCAATTCCAGTGCCCGCTGGCAGAGGGTTATTTCGTGCATATCGCCTCCCATTAACTGTTGCCCGTGACAAGCAATAATTATGCCAGTGTTGATTATCCCTGATGTGAACAATGTCGATGATGTCGAAATGACACGTCGTCATGGCGTCGAAAGTCGGTTGTCTTATGAAAAATATATAAATAACAATGAGATAAAAATTGGCACAAAAAATGCTTAAGGCTGGCATCTCTGTTAAACGGGTAACCTGACAATGACTATTTGGGAAATAAGCGAGAAAGCCGATTACATCGCACAGCGGCATCGTCGCCTACAGGACCAGTGGCATATCTACTGCAATTCGCTGGTTCAGGGGATCACGTTATCAAAAGCGCGTCTGCACCACGCCATGAGTTGCGCGCCAGATAAAGAACTCTGTTTCGTACTTTTTGAACATTTTCGCATCTACGTCACCCTGGCGGATGGTTTTAACAGCCACACCATCGAGTACTACGTCGAAACGAAAGACGGCGAAGACAAGCAGCTGATTGCACAGGCTCAGTTAAGCATTGACGGCATGATTGATGGCAAGGTCAACATCCGCAATCGCGAACAGGTTCTGGAACACTATCTCGAAAAAATCGCTGGTGTTTACGACAACTTATACACCGCCATTGAGAACAATACGCCGGTGAATTTAAGCCAACTGGTAAAGGGACAAAGCTCAGCAGCATGAGCTGAGGCTTTGTCCGGTTTGCAGGCATCATGCCTGTTTGGGGATGGGCGTGTCGATGAGTGTCGAAAATGACATTTCATCGGCATGTTTTCGTCAAAAATGACAATCACCTGAGGAATGCCCGGTGAATCGTTTTGTAATTGCTGACTCCACGCTCTGTATCGGCTGCCACACCTGTGAGGCCGCCTGTTCAGAGACGCATCGCCAGCACGGCCTTCAGTCTATGCCGCGCCTGAGAGTGATGCTAAATGAAAAAGAATCTGCGCCGCAGCTCTGTCACCACTGTGAAGATGCGCCCTGTGCGGTGGTCTGCCCGGTTAATGCTATCACTCGTGTTGATGGGGCCGTGCAGCTGAATGAAAGCCTGTGCGTAAGCTGCAAACTGTGCGGCATCGCCTGTCCGTTCGGCGCAATCGAATTTTCCGGCAGCCGTCCGCTGGATATTCCTGCAAATGCCAATACCCCGAAAGCGCCACCGGCACCGCCTGCTCCGGCGCGTGTCAGCACATTGCTTGACTGGGTGCCGGGTATTCGCGCGATCGCCGTCAAATGTGACCTTTGTAGCTTTGATGAACAAGGTCCGGCCTGCGTGCGGATGTGCCCGACCAAAGCCCTGCACCTGGTGGATAACACCGATATCGCCCGCGTTAGCAAACGTAAGCGTGAGCTGACCTTTAACACGGACTTTGGCGATCTCACCTTGTTTCAGCAGGCTCAAAGTGGAGAGGCTAAATGAGCGCAATTTCCCTGATCAATAGCGGCGTGGCGTGGTTTGTCGCCGCCGCTGTTCTGGCATTTCTCTTTTCTTTTCATAAGGCACTAAGCGGCTGGATAGCCGGAATTGGCGGCGCGGTTGGTAGTCTGTATACGGCAGCCGCGGGCTTCACTGTACTGACTGGCGCGGTTGGCGTGAGCGGTGCGCTGTCGCTGGTAAGCTACGATGTGCAAATCTCTCCGCTTAATGCGATTTGGCTGATTACGCTCGGCCTGTGCGGCCTGTTTGTCAGCCTCTACAACATTGACTGGCATCGCCACGCACAGGTGAAGTGCAACGGCTTGCAGATCAATATGTTGATGGCTGCCGCCGTGTGCGCCGTCATCGCCAGCAACATCGGCATGTTCGTGGTAATGGCCGAAATCATGGCCCTGTGCGCAGTGTTCCTCACCAGCAACAGCAAAGAGGGCAAACTGTGGTTTGCGCTGGGGCGTCTTGGCACTCTGCTGCTGGCGATTGCTTGCTGGCTACTGTGGCAGCGTTACGGCACGCTGGATCTGCGCCTGCTGGATATGCGCGTGCAGCAACTGCCGCTCGGTTCCGATATCTGGCTGCTCGGCGTGATTGGCTTTGGCCTGCTGGCCGGGATTATCCCGCTGCACGGCTGGGTGCCACAGGCACATGCTAACGCCTCTGCGCCAGCTGCCGCGTTGTTTTCTACGGTCGTTATGAAAATTGGCCTGCTGGGCATTTTAACCCTGTCGCTGCTGGGTGGTAACGCGCCGCTGTGGTGGGGGATCGCGCTGCTGGTGCTCGGCATGATCACCGCGTTCGTCGGCGGTCTGTATGCGTTGATGGAGCACAACATCCAGCGTCTGCTGGCTTACCACACCCTGGAAAATATCGGCATCATCCTGCTGGGGCTGGGCGCTGGCGTAACGGGTATCGCGCTCGAACAACCGGCACTGATTGCTCTTGGCCTGGTCGGTGGTCTGTACCATCTGCTTAACCATAGCCTGTTCAAAAGCGTACTGTTCCTCGGGGCGGGGAGCGTCTGGTTCCGTACCGGTCATCGCGATATCGAAAAACTCGGTGGTATTGGCAAGAAAATGCCGGTTATCTCCATCGCCATGTTAGTCGGGCTGATGGCAATGGCTGCGCTGCCGCCACTGAACGGTTTTGCCGGGGAATGGGTTATCTATCAATCCTTCTTCAAATTGAGCAATAGTGGCGCGTTTGTTGCCCGTCTGTTCGGGCCGCTGCTCGCTGTGGGTCTGGCAATTACCGGTGCGCTGGCGGTGATGTGTATGGCGAAAGTTTATGGCGTTACTTTCCTCGGCGCGCCGCGTACCACAGAAGCCGAAAACGCCACCTGTGCGCCACTCCTGATGAGCGTAAGCGTAGTGGCACTGGCGATTTGCTGCGTAATTGGCGGTGTTGCTGCGCCGTGGCTGCTGCCGATGCTGTCTGCTGCTGTACCTCTGCCGCTGGAGCCTGCTAACACCACCGTTTCTCAACCAATGATCACGTTGCTGCTGATTGCCTGCCCGCTGCTGCCATTCATCATTATGGCGATTTGCAAAGGCGACCGTTTGCCGTCACGTTCCCGCGGTGCGGCCTGGGTGTGCGGCTACGACCACGAAAAATCAATGGTGATTACCGCTCACGGTTTTGCCATGCCGGTTAAACAGGCGTTTGCGCCAGTGCTGAAACTGCGCAAATGGCTGAATCCGGTGTCGCTGGTGCCGGGCTGGCAGTGCGAAGGCAGTGCGTTGCTGTTCCGCCGGATGGCGCTGGTTGAACTGGCGGTACTGGTGGTGATTATTGTTTCACGAGGAGCCTGAGAATGAGTGTTTTATATCCGTTAATTCAGGCGCTGGTGTTATTTGCCGTTGCGCCGCTGCTCTCCGGTATAACCCGCGTGGCGCGCGCCCGCTTGCATAACCGTCGCGGGCCGGGCGTGTTGCAGGAGTATCGCGACATTATCAAACTGCTGGGGCGTCAGAGCGTTGGCCCGGATGCCTCCGGCTGGGTGTTCCGCCTGACGCCGTATGTGATGGTGGGCGTCATGCTGACTATCGCTACTGCGCTGCCGGTGGTGACCGTCGGTTCTCCGCTACCGCAACTGGGCGATTTGATCACCTTACTGTATCTCTTTGCCATCGCGCGTTTCTTCTTTGCCATTTCCGGTCTGGATACCGGTAGCCCGTTTACCGCTATCGGCGCGAGCCGTGAAGCGATGCTTGGCGTGCTGGTCGAGCCGATGTTGCTGCTAGGTCTGTGGGTCGCCGCACAGGTTGCCGGTTCCACCAACATCAGCAACATCACCGACACCGTTTATCACTGGCCGCTGAGTCAGAGCATCCCGCTGGTGCTGGCGCTTTGTGCCTGTGCGTTCGCCACTTTTATCGAAATGGGCAAACTGCCGTTCGACCTGGCGGAAGCCGAGCAGGAGTTGCAGGAAGGTCCGCTCTCTGAGTACAGCGGCAGCGGCTTTGGCGTCATGAAATGGGGTATCAGCCTGAAACAGCTGGTGGTGTTGCAGATGTTCGTCGGGGTGTTTATTCCGTGGGGACAAATGGAAACCTTCACCGTCGGTGGGCTGCTGCTGGCGCTGGTGATTGCCATCGTCAAACTGGTAGTCGGCGTACTGGTTATCGCGCTATTCGAAAACAGCATGGCCCGTCTGCGTCTTGATATTACTCCACGCATGACCTGGGCTGGGTTTGGCTTTGCATTTTTAGCGTTCGTCTCCTTGCTGGCGGCGTGATTAAAGAGAGTTTGAGCATGTCTGAAGAAAAATTAGGTCAACATTATCTCGCCGCGCTGAATGAGGCTTTTCCGGGCGTCGTGCTGGACCACGCCTGGCAGACCAAAGATCAGCTGACTGTCACCGTGAAGGTGAACTATCTGCCGGAAGTGGTGGAGTTCCTCTACTACAAACAGGGCGGCTGGCTGTCGGTGCTGTTTGGTAACGACGAACGCAAACTGAACGGTCATTACGCCGTTTACTACGTGCTGTCGATGGAGAAGGGCACCAAATGTTGGATTACGGTTCGCGTCGAAGTTGACGCCAACAAACCGGAGTATCCGTCCGTGACGCCACGCGTTCCGGCGGCGGTGTGGGGCGAGCGCGAAGTGCGCGATATGTACGGTTTGATTCCGGTTGGTTTACCGGATGAACGTCGTCTGGTGCTGCCAGATGACTGGCCGGATGAACTTTATCCGCTGCGTAAAGACAGCATGGATTATCGTCAGCGTCCGGCGCCGACCACCGATGCTGAAACCTACGAGTTCATCAACGAACTGGGCGACAAGAAAAACAACGTCGTGCCGATTGGTCCGCTGCACGTCACTTCTGACGAACCGGGCCACTTCCGTCTGTTCGTCGATGGCGAAAACATTATCGACGCCGACTACCGCCTGTTCTACGTCCATCGCGGCATGGAAAAACTGGCGGAAACCCGCATGGGTTACAACGAAGTGACGTTCCTCTCTGACCGTGTGTGCGGGATCTGCGGCTTTGCCCACAGCACCGCCTACACCACGTCGGTGGAAAACGCGATGGGTATTCAGGTGCCAGAACGCGCGCAGATGATCCGCGCCATTCTGCTGGAGGTGGAGCGCCTGCACTCGCACCTGCTGAACCTCGGCCTTGCCTGCCACTTCACTGGCTTTGACTCCGGTTTTATGCAGTTCTTCCGCGTGCGTGAAACCTCAATGAAAATGGCGGAGATCCTTACCGGTGCGCGTAAAACCTACGGCCTGAACCTGATCGGCGGGATTCGTCGCGATCTGCTGAAAGACGACATGATCCAGACCCGCCAGCTGGCACAACAGATGCGTCGTGAAGTGCAGGAGCTGGTGGATGTGCTGCTGAGCACACCGAACATGGAACAGCGCACCGTCGGCATTGGTCGTCTGGACCCGGAAATCGCTCGCGACTTCAGTAACGTTGGCCCGATGGTCCGTGCCAGCGGTCACGCCCGTGATACCCGTGCCGATCACCCGTTTGTTGGTTATGGCCTGCTGCCAATGGAAGTCCACAGCGAGCAGGGCTGCGACGTTATTTCCCGTCTGAAGGTGCGTATCAACGAAGTCTATACCGCGCTGAACATGATCGACTACGGTCTGGATAACCTACCGGGCGGCCCGCTGATGGTGGAAGGCTTTACCTACATTCCGCACCGTTTCGCGCTGGGCTTTGCCGAAGCGCCGCGCGGCGATGATATCCACTGGAGCATGACCGGCGACAACCAGAAGCTGTACCGCTGGCGCTGCCGTGCCGCGACCTACGCGAACTGGCCGACCCTGCGCTACATGCTGCGTGGCAACACTGTTTCCGATGCGCCGCTGATTATCGGTAGCCTGGACCCTTGCTACTCCTGTACCGACCGCATGACCGTGGTCGATGTGCGTAAGAAGAAGAGCAAAGTGGTGCCGTATAAAGAACTCGAGCGCTACAGCATTGAGCGTAAAAACTCGCCGCTGAAATAAGGAATCGCCATGTTTACCTTTATCAAAAAAGTTATCAAAACCGGCACGGCGACCTCGTCTTATCCGCTGGAGCCGATTGCGGTTGATAAAAACTTCCGTGGTAAGCCAGAGCAGAACCCGCAGCAGTGCATCGGCTGCGCGGCCTGCGTCAATGCCTGCCCGTCAAACGCCTTAACGGTTGAGACTGACCTCGCCACCGGTGAGTTGGCCTGGGAGTTTAATCTCGGGCGCTGCATCTTCTGTGGACGCTGCGAAGAAGTCTGCCCGACGGCGGCGATCAAACTGTCGCAAGAGTACGAACTGGCGGTGTGGAAGAAAGAAGATTTCCTGCAACAGTCCCGCTTTGCGCTGTGCAACTGCCGCGTCTGCAATCGTCCTTTCGCCGTCCAGAAAGAGATCGACTACGCCATTGCGCTGCTTAAGCACAACGGTGACAGCCGCGCGGAAAACCACCGCGAAAGCTTTGAGACTTGCCCGGAATGTAAGCGCCAGAAATGCCTGGTGCCGTCCGACCGTATTGAACTGACTCGCCATATGAAAGAGGCCATCTGATGAGTAATTTATTAGGCCCCCGTGACGCCAACGGCATTCCGGTCCCGATGACGGTGGATGAATCCATCGCCAGCATGAAGGCGTCGTTACTGAAAAAAATCAAACGTTCTGCCTACGTTTACCGCGTGGACTGCGGTGGCTGCAACGGCTGCGAAATCGAAATTTTCGCCACGCTTTCGCCACTTTTCGATGCAGAACGCTTCGGCATTAAAGTCGTTCCGTCACCGCGTCATGCGGATATTTTACTGTTTACCGGCGCGGTCACCCGTGCAATGCGATCCCCTGCGCTACGTGCGTGGCAGTCCGCGCCGGACCCGAAAATCTGTATCTCCTACGGTGCCTGCGGCAACAGCGGCGGCATTTTCCACGATCTTTACTGCGTGTGGGGCGGTACGGATAAAATCGTCCCGGTGGATGTTTATATCCCTGGCTGCCCGCCAACACCAGCCGCCACGCTGTACGGCTTTGCAATGGCACTCGGCCTGCTGGAGCAGAAAATTCACGCCCGTGGCCCGGGTGAGCAGGATGAACAACCGGCTGAGATCCTGCATGGCGATATGGTGCAGCCGCTGCGCGTGAAAGTGGATCGCGAAGCACGCCGCCTGGCGGGTTACCGCTACGGTCGTCAGATTGCCGATGACTTCCTGACACAGTTAGGGCAGGGCGAAGAACAGGTTGCACGCTGGCTGGAAGCGGAAAACGATCCGCGTCTGAACGAGATTGTCAGCCATCTGAATCATGTTGTTGAAGAGGCGCGTATCCGATGAGTGAAAAGGTGGTGTTCAGTCAACTGAGCCGTAAATTTATTGATGAGAACGATGCCACGCCCGCCGAGGCGCAGCAGGTGGTCTATTACAGCCTGGCGATTGGTCACCACCTTGGGGTTATCGATTGCCTGGAAGCGGCGCTCACCTGCCCGTGGGATGAATATCTGGCATGGATTGCCACTCTGGAGGCGGGCAGCGAAGCCCGCCGCAAAATGGAAGGCGTGCCGAAATATGGTGAGATCGTCATCGACATTAACCATGTGCCGATGCTGGCCAACGCATTCGATAAAGCCCGGGCTGTGCAAACTTCACAGCAGAAGGAATGGAGTACAATGCTGTTGAGTATGCTGCATGATATTCATCAGGAAAACGCCATCTATTTGATGGTGAGGAGACTGCGTGACTGACGTTTTACTCTGTGTTGGCAATAGCATGATGGGCGATGATGGCGCAGGTCCGCTGCTGGCGGAAAAGTGCGCCGCCGCGCCGAAAGGTAACTGGGTGGTGATTGACGGCGGTAGCGCACCGGAAAACGACATCGTCGCCATCCGTGAACTGCGCCCTACGCGGTTACTGATTGTCGACGCCACGGATATGGGGTTAAACCCCGGCGAGATCCGCATCATCGACCCGGATGACATTGCCGAGATGTTTATGATGACTACCCATAATATGCCGTTGAACTACCTTATCGATCAGTTGAAAGAAGATATTGGCGAAGTGATTTTCCTCGGCATCCAGCCGGATATCGTCGGCTTTTACTACCCGATGACCCAGCCGATTAAAGATGCGGTTGAAACCGTTTATCAACGTCTGGAAGGCTGGGAAGGGAACGGCGGTTTCGCGCAGTTAGCGGTGGAAGAAGAGTAGTTTTTCAGTAAGGAATCAGGACAGGGATGTTCTTGATGAGGGAATCAGAACTGATAGCAAACGCCAGATTGCCCGATGCGCTGCGCTTATCGGGCCTTCCTGGTTCGTGCGACACGTAAGCCGGATAAGGCGTTCACGCCGCATCCGGCACTGTTGCTTACTCTAAATCTTCACCGTTACTGGCAATCACTTTTTTATACCACCAGAACGATTTCTTACGCGTGCGCGTCAGCGTACCGTTTCCTGCGTCGTCACGGTCAACAAAGACAAAACCGTAGCGTTTGCTCATTTCACCCGTTGAGGCGGAAACCAAATCAATACAGCCCCAGGTGGTGTAGCCCATCAGAGGAATGCCGTCTGCAATCGCTTCGCCCATTGCGCGGATATGTTCGCGTAAATAGCTGATGCGATAGTCATCGTTAATCTCACCATTAGCAGCAAATTCATCTTTTGCGCCCAGGCCGTTTTCCACCAGAAACAGCGGCTTCTGATAGCGGTCGTACATCATATTCATGGTGATACGCAGACCGAGTGGATCAATTCCCCAGCCCCAGTCGCTTACCTGTAGATACGGGTTACGCAGCGATTTCACCACGTTCGCCGCACTGCTGTTGTTGGCGTTCATCTCCGCCGAGGCGCAGCGCGAGGCGTAATAGCTGAAAGAGACAAAATCGACGGTGTTTTTCAGGATCTCATCATCGCCCGGTGCTTTGTCGATGGTTACCCCTTTTTCGCGGAATACGCGGGCAGAGTAAGCCGGATACGCGCCCCGCGCCTGCACATCGATAAAAAACAGGTTTTCCCGATCTTTCTCCAGCGCCGCCCAGACATCTTCCGGCTTGCAACTGTAAGGGTAGAAGTTACCGCCCGCCAGCATACAGCCCACCTGATTTTGCGGGTTAACCTCATGGGCGATTTTGGTGGCTAATGCACTGGCAATCAGCTGGTGATGCGCGGCCTGATATTTCACCTGATCCTGATTTTCCCCTTCTTCAAACACCAGACCCGCGCCGGAGAACGGGCTATGCAACATAATGTTGATTTCATTGAAGGTAAGCCAGTATTTCACCAGACCATCAAATGCTTCAAAGCAGGTTCTGGCGTAGCGGCTGAAAAACTCCACCAGCTTGCGGTTACGCCAGGAGCCATATTCGGTGACCAGATGCATCGGCACATCGAAGTGGCACAACGTGACCAGCGGTTCGATACCGTACTTTTTACACTCTTCAAAGACAGAACGATAAAAAGCAATGCCCTGCTGATTGGGCGTGATTTCATCGCCCTGCGGAAAGAGACGGCTCCAGGCAATTGAGGTACGGAAAACCTTGAATCCCATCTCTGCCATCAGGGCGATATCTTCTTTATAACGATGATAAAAATCCGTCGCCTCATGGCTGGGATAAAACTCGTCATCGCGCAACTGAAAACGTTTTTCCAGCCCCAGTTTCACCGCCATTCGATGCTCGCCGTGTGGGATCATATCGACCGTGGTCAGCCCTTTGCCGCCTTCACGGTACGCGCCTTCAGACTGGTTGGCGGCAAGCGCGCCGCCCCATAAAAAACCTTGCGGAAATACTGACATTTTCATCCTCAATTAAGACTTACTTCTTTGGCGACGGTCGGTTGTGCGCTCTGATGCTTTCGCGCCTCGGCAGCCGCTTCCTCAACAGGAATATCCTCAAAGCCGAGCAACAGTGTGAGGATAAACGACAGCACCACCGCCAGCGCCATGACCGCAAACACCCAGACGATGCTCATTGGATTCGCCGGATCGAAGAACTGCACGCTGGTAAATAGCCCCGGCGCTGCCATTGAGTGGCTGGCAAGCCCCGCCATACCGGCAACCGCGCCGCAAATAAAACCGCTGATAAGACTGGCGATAAGCGGACGTTTCAGGCGAAGAGCCACGCCGTATAACGCCGGTTCGGAAATCCCCGCCATAATGGCTGATGCCGCCGCTGCCAGCGCCGTCTGGCGCAGTTCCGGGTTTTTCGTTTTCCACGCCACCGCCAGTGATGAACCGCCCAGCGACAGGTTAGCGCCGATCTCTGACGGCATGACCATCCCTTCTTTGCCGGTTTCGGCAATGGTCTGAATGATGGTTGGCGTAAAGACGCGGTGCATCCCGGTCATTACCAGCAGAGGCCACAGCGCGCCCATAATGGCGACTGAAAGCCAGCCCAGATAACCATGAATGGTGTAAACCAGCGCCGAAATGGCGCTACCGATCCAGATACCAATCGGGCCAATCAGCAGGATTGCCAGCGGTGCGGCAATCAACACAATCAGCATTGGCTTGAGGAAGTTTTTGGTCACCGCCGGTGTAATGCTGTCCACCCAGCGTTCGATATATGACAGGCACCAGGTCATCACCAGCGCCGGGATCACCGTGTAGGTATATTTCACCGCGGTGACCGGAATCAGGGCAAATTCGACATGTTCACCCTGGGCCGCTTTCGCCATCAGTTCAATAAAACTCGGATGTACCAGCACACCCGCGATGGCAATCGCCAGCGACATATTGGTTTTAAATTTGATGGCGGCAGATGCCGCGACCATTAGCGGCAGGAAGAAGAAAGCACCGTCACCAATCACATTCAGAATGGTTAAGGTCGGCGATCCTTTTGTCAGCACGCCGCTCATCTCGAGGATCATCGCCAGCAGTTTGACCATCGATCCGCCGATAATCGCCGGGATCAGCGGTGACATGGTGCCGATCAGCGCATCGAGGATCCCCGCACCAATGCGACGTAGCGTGAGTTTGGGTTTACCCACGGGCTGTGCGGGCTGCATATCTCCCGGCAGCAGGCTGACGACTTCCTGAAAGGCTTGTGAAACGGTATTGCCGATAATCACCTGACACTGGTTGTCATTACGTACCACGCCGAGCACGCCGGGGATGGTTTTTAACGTCGGGCTGTCGATAAGCTGGTCATCTTTGATAACAAAGCGCAAACGCGTCATACAGTGCGTGACTGCCGAGATGTTATCAACGCCGCCCAGTGCCGCTATCACCGAGCGTGCCAGCGCCGCATAATTTTTGGCCATCGGATTTTGTCCTGTTATCAGTAGGGTAGATGTAGTTGTTATCAGTCGACGGGACGGAAAAATGCCGATGCTGAAACGGAATGAAGAAACCGGTTTCACAAAATCATGAATAGTTGTCAAAAAATAAGCAAGAGAGTGAATTGTTCATTTTTTATATTTGTGAAACCGGTCACCTGAATATTTTTCCCGCTGATTGCGCAAGGACAATCGGCAAACGGTGCAGTACACTGCGTTGATTGCGTGTAAAGGGATGAAAATGATGACGACGATGCTGGAAGTGGCGAAGCGCGCCGGGGTTTCAAAAGCGACCGTTTCCCGCGTGCTTTCTGGTAATGGCTACGTCAGCCAGGAGACTAAAGATCGCGTGTTTCAGGCGGTAGAAGAGAGTGGTTACCGTCCAAACTTGCTGGCGCGCAATCTGTCGGCGAAGAGTACGCAGACGCTGGGGCTGGTAGTGACCAACACGCTTTACCACGGCATTTATTTTAGTGAATTACTGTTTCATGCCGCGCGAATGGCGGAAGAGAAAGGGCGACAGTTGCTATTGGCAGATGGCAAACACAGCGCCGAAGAAGAGCGCCAGGCGATTCAGTATCTGCTGGATTTGCGCTGCGACGCCATCATGATTTACCCGCGTTTTTTAAGCGTGGATGAGATCGATGACATCATTGACGCGCACAGTCAGCCGATAATGGTGCTTAATCGCCGCCTGCGCAAAAACAGCAGCCATAGCGTCTGGTGCGATCATAAACAGACCAGCTTTAACGCCGTGGCAGAGTTGATAAACGCCGGACATCAGGAGATTGCTTTCCTTACCGGCTCGATGGATTCTCCCACCAGCATTGAACGTCTTGCCGGATATAAAGACGCGCTGGCGCAGCATGGTATTGCGCTCAATGAAAAACTTATCGCTAACGGTAAATGGACGCCCGCCAGCGGGGCCGAAGGGGTAGAAACGTTGCTCGAACGTGGGGCTAAATTTAGCGCGTTAGTTGCCAGTAACGACGATATGGCGATAGGTGCGATGAAAGCGTTACACGAGCGCGGCGTAGCGGTGCCAGAGCAGGTGTCAGTTATCGGATTCGATGATATCGCAATTGCCCCCTACACCGTTCCGGCGCTCTCCAGCGTAAAAATTCCGGTAACAGAGATGATTCAGGAAATTATTGGACGGCTGATTTTTATGCTCGATGGCGGGGATTTCTCACCGCCGAAAACCTTCAGCGGAAAACTGATCCGCCGCGACTCACTCATTGCTCTTTCGCGATAAACATTGTCATCACATGTCATCGTCACTAGTGTCGATGACATCGTTTTTCTTGCATCACAGAATTTAATTTCCTTAAATAACAGTAAATTAAAAACTGGCATGATTTGTGAATGTATCGGCGCATTAACTGTCATTGCTGGAGAATTTGATGAACCGTTTCATCATTGCTGACGCGAGTAAATGTATTGGTTGCCGTACCTGCGAAGTGGCGTGCGTGGTTTCTCATCAGGAAAATCAGGACTGTGCATCGCTGACCCCGGAAACATTTTTACCGCGTATCCATGTCATTAAAGGTGTGAACATTTCCACGGCGACAGTTTGCCGTCAGTGTGAAGATGCACCGTGCGCTAACGTCTGCCCGAATGGTGCTATCAGCCGTGATAAAGGGTTTGTTCATGTGATGCAGGAACGTTGCATTGGTTGCAAAACCTGCGTTGTGGCTTGCCCGTATGGCGCGATGGAAGTGGTGGTGCGTCCGGTGATTCGCAACAGCGGCGCGGGGCTGAATGTACGGGCTGACAAAGCTGAAGCCAATAAATGCGACCTCTGTAACCATCGTGAAGACGGCCCTGCGTGTATGGCGGCTTGCCCGACTCATGCGCTGATTTGTGTCGATCGTAATAAACTTGAACAACTGAGCGCAGAAAAACGCCGCCGCACGGCGCTGATGTTCTAAAAATCTTACAGAACTGTTCTGGCATCAAAGGAATTCCCGGAAATATTCGTAGAATACGGAGCGGGCGGTATCGCCGACCTGTGACTGCCGGATGCGACGCTGTCGTGTCCGGCTGGACGGGTTACGCAATTCATGATGGCGGGAATAACTCAATGGCAAAAAACACATCTTGCGGTGTCCAACTGCGTATTCGTGGCAAAGTGCAGGGCGTCGGTTTTCGTCCGTTTGTCTGGCAGCTGGCACAGCAATTAAATCTTCACGGCGATGTCTGTAATGACGGCGATGGCGTAGAAGTCCGGTTGCTGGAAGACCCGGAAACGTTTCTTGTTCAATTGCATCAGCACTGCCCACCGCTGGCGCGTATTGATAGCGTCGAGCGTGAGCCGTTTATCTGGTCACAACTGCCCACTGAGTTCACTATCCGCCAGAGCGCGGGCGGCGTCATGAATACGCAAATTGTTCCCGATGCCGCTACTTGCCCTGCCTGTCTTGCCGAAATGAATACCCCAGGCGAACGGCGTTATCGTTATCCGTTTATCAACTGTACCCACTGCGGCCCGCGTTTCACCATTATTCGCGCGATGCCTTACGACCGCCCGTTTACCGTGATGGCGGCGTTTCCGCTGTGTCCGGCCTGTGACAAAGAGTACCGTGACCCGCTCGATCGTCGCTTCCACGCCCAGCCGGTGGCCTGCCCGGAGTGTGGCCCGCATCTTGAATGGGTAAGTCATGGTGAACATGCAGAACAAGAGGCGGCATTACAGGCAGCTATCGCACAGTTAAAAATGGGCAACATTGTCGCCATCAAAGGGATTGGCGGATTTCATCTTGCCTGCGATGCACGTAACAGTAACGCGGTGGCGACACTGCGGGCGCGCAAACATCGCCCGGCGAAACCGCTGGCGGTCATGTTGCCAGTGGCTGACGGTTTACCAGACGCTGCGCGCCAGTTGCTTACCACGCCCGCCGCGCCGATTGTGCTGGTGGATAAAAAATACGTTCCTGAGCTTTGTGATGATATCGCCCCTGACCTTAACGAAGTCGGGGTAATGTTGCCCGCGAACCCGCTCCAGCATTTGCTGTTACAGGAACTGCAATGTCCGCTGGTGATGACCTCCGGCAACCTGAGCGGTAAACCACCGGCTATCAGCAACGAACAGGCGCTGGCGGATTTGCAGGGCATTGCCGACGGATTCTTGCTACATAACCGCGACATCGTGCAGCGGATGGATGATTCAGTGGTGCGCGAAAGCGGCGAAATGCTGCGCCGTTCGCGGGGGTATGTGCCGGATGCGCTGGCTTTGCCTCCGGGCTTTAAAAATGTTCCGCCTGTGCTGTGTCTCGGCGCGGATCTGAAAAATACCTTCTGCCTGGTGCGCGGTGAACAAGCGGTGTTGAGTCAGCATCTGGGCGATTTAAGTGACGATGGCATCCAGATGCAGTGGCGCGAAGCGTTACGCCTGATGCAAAACATCTACGATTTTACCCCGCAATACGTTGTGCATGACGCGCATCCGGGCTATGTCTCCAGCCAGTGGGCGCGCGAAATGAATCTGCCGACGCAAACGGTGCTGCATCATCATGCCCACGCAGCGGCGTGTCTGGCAGAACACCACTGGCCGCTGGATGGCAGTGATGTCATTGCGTTGACGCTCGACGGTATTGGTATGGGGGAGAACGGCGCTTTGTGGGGCGGCGAGTGTTTGCGGGTGAACTATCGTGAATGCCAGCACCTGGGCGGCTTGCCCGCGGTGGCGCTTCCGGGGGGCGATTTGGCTGCGAAGCAGCCGTGGCGAAACCTGCTGGCGCAGTGCCTGCGCTTTGTGCCGGAGTGGCAGAATTACTCTGAAACGGCAAGTGTGCAACAGCAAAACTGGAGCGTGCTGGCGCGGGCCATTGAGCGTGGAATTAACGCGCCGCAGGCATCATCGTGTGGACGTTTGTTCGATGCCGTAGCGGCGGCGCTGGGCTGTGCGCCAGCCACGTTAAGTTATGAAGGTGAAGCGGCTTGCGCCCTCGAGGCGCTGGCAGCTTCGAGCCAGGGAGTGACGCATCCGGTGACGATGCCGCTGGTGGACAATCAACTGGATCTCGCCACTTTCTGGCAGCAGTGGCTGAACTGGCAGGCACCGGTTAATCAACGCGCGTGGGCGTTTCATGATGCGCTGGCGCAGGGTTTTGCCGCGTTGATGCGTGAGCAGGCCACGATGCGTGGTATCACTACGCTGGTATTTAGCGGCGGGGTTATTCATAACCGTTTGCTGCGTGCACGTCTGGCGCATTATCTCGCAGATTTCACGTTGCTCTTTCCACAGAGTTTACCGGCGGGTGATGGCGGCTTGTCTCTGGGGCAGGGGGTTATTGCTGCGGCGCGTTGGTTAGCGGGTGAAGTCCAGAACGGATAAAGCGTGTTGCATTTGGACACCATTGCCGGATGCGCTCCCCGTAGGTCGGGTAAGACGCGCCAGCATCGCATCCGACATTTTGGGTACAGTAGCTGGATGCGGAACGCATTATGTGACCAACACATGCGTCCCCGTAGGTCGGGTAAGACGCGCCAGCGTCGCATCCGACATTTTAGGCACGGTAGCTGGATGCGACATGAACGCATTATGTGGCCTACACGTGCGCTCCCCGTAGGTCGGATAAGACGCCCAGCGTCGCATCCGACATTTTAGGCACAATAGGCCACCTACATCGGCAATGTTTTCAACAATCCAAATGCCTCTTTCATCCGATCCTCACTGACCACAAAGGCGCGAAGCTGGTCAGCATCGTCAACGCCGCGCGCCACCATTCCCTGGCGTTCGGTATTAATTTGCCAGCGTAAATCCTGACGCTGGGTTTCGCCTGCCAGATGCAGCGGTAATTCCGGCGTTTTGATTTTCACCAGCATCGCCGGGAGTTTCAGCGGCGTGTTATTGCCGAGAAGATTTTTTGCCAGCACCATCGCGCTAAGTTGAATCGGCTGGAGGAACGGCAATACCTGACCGTTAATTTCCGCGCAATCGCCCAGCGCATAAATATCGGCATTACTGGTTTGCAGATAACTATCGACGCAAACGCCGCGATTAATCGTCAGCCCGGCGCGTCGTGCCAGGGCTGTTTCCGGGTGCAGTCCGGTGGCGGCAATTACCGCATCCACTTCGATGCTACGCTGGCGGTCCAGCGTTGCCAGAATGCCAGAATCCGTTTTTTCCAGCCCCTGCAACTGAGATTTCAACAGCAGATGAACGCCCATCTCCGTCAACCGATGCTGCAAGCGGCTGCTTACTTCCGGTGGCATTAACGACGCCAGAATACTGGCAGCGTTGTCGATTAGCGTGACTGCTTTGCCTGCCCGACAAAAATCCATCGCCAGTTCGCTACCAATCAAGCCACCGCCAACAATCAACACGCGTCGGGCATCCCGCAGTTGCGTTTCACAGGCGCGATACTCTTGCTGACTATTTAACGTCAGCATTAACTCACGCCCGGGCACTGGCGGGACAAAGGCGCTGGCACCGGTTGCCAGCACTAACTTGTCGTATTGCCACTGATTATTCTGGCTTTTCACTACATGGGCTTCGGCATCGATATCCGTCACCCAGGTGTGTGGAAACAGGCGCAGATTAAACTGCTCGGCAAATTCACCCGCCGTCTGGCGGGTAAGGTCGTCGGCACATTGCCCCTGGCTGATAACATGGCTGAGGTCAGGTTTGTTGTACTCATCCATGCTGTCGGCGGCAATCAGGGTTAATGGAATACTGGCGTCCTGTTTGCGAATATTTTTCACCAGTTGGCGGGCGGCGAAGCCCGAACCAATGATCACAATGCCGTTGCTCATTTTGCCTCCGATGCCAGTTCGTCAAAGACGTCTTTGCCGAGGGAGCATTCCGGGCAGAGGAAGTTATCCGGAACTTCACTCCACGGCGTTCCCGGTGCAACGTCCTGCATTGGCTCTCCTTTTGCCGGATCGTAAATCCACTGGCAGACGCTGCACTGCATCCGTGGGCCGAGGTCAGCCGTCGTGGTGGCAGAGGTTTCTTCTTTAACCACCGTATTCACCGTGCTCTGCGGCAGCGGCGCGAGCGCCCACTGACGGGCGATTTCGCGACCGTGTTCACGGCATAACTCCAGAGCGTCCTGGTCCGGTCGCCATTTGGCTTTCAGGCTAAGCGACATTTCGAAACCCGCATCCTGCAGGCGCGTGGAAAGACGATCCACCGCACCGCCGCTCCAGCCGTGAGAGCCGAAAGCACTGGCGCGTTTGTTACGGAAGCGTAAACCGGTCATCTCCTCCACCAGCCCGGCGATTTTCGGCATCATCACGTTATTCATCGTTGAAGTGCCGACCAACACGCCTTTTGAGCGGAAGACATTGGTCAGGATTTCGTTTTTATCGCTTCGGGCGACGTTGAAAATTTTCACCGCCACGCGCGGGTCGGTTTCCGCAATCCCTTGGGCGATAGCATCGGCCATCATGCGGGTATTATTCGACATGGTGTCGTAGAAAATGGTGATTCTGTCTTCCTGATAATCCGCCGCCCATTTCAGGTACAGCTCGACAATTTGCGTCGGGTTATCGCGCCATACCACGCCGTGAGAGGTCGCTATCATATCGACTGGTAAGTTAAAGCCCAGGATCTCGGTAATTTTCGGCGTTACCAGGCGGCTGAACGGCGTCAGGATATTGGCGTAGTAACGCTGGCACTGTTCGAAAAGCTCCGTCTGATCCACTTCATCGTTGAACAGATGCTCGTCGCAGTAGTGCTGACCGAAAGCATCGTTACTGAACAGCACTGCGTCGCCTGTCAGGTAAGTCATCATGCTGTCCGGCCAGTGCAGCATTGGCGTTTCGACAAAAATGAGCTGTTTGCCGTTGCCGATATCCAGCGTGTCGCCAGTTTTCACCACATTAAAATTCCACTCCGGATGATGGTGATGACCATTTATCGAGTCGATAGCGTTGGCTGTACAGTAGATCGGCGTATCGGGAATTTGCGCCATCAGTTCGGTCAGCGCCCCGGCGTGGTCCTCTTCAGCATGGTTAATCACGATGTAATCGATATCCGCCAGATCGATTTCATTACGCAGGTTCTGCACAAATTCGCGGCTGAATTTATGGTCGACGGTGTCGATCAGCACGTTTTTTTCTTCGCGGATGAGGTAGCTGTTGTAGCTGCTGCCGCGCAGCGTTTTATATTCCGTGCCGTGAAAATCTCGTACTTCCCAGTCACGTTGACCAACCCAATGAATGTTATTTTTCACCACAATAGACATAGCAACCTCAATTTATTCAGCGTGTTCTAAAAAGATGTCTTGCTAATTGCAGATTGCGTGCCAGTTTTTTATCTAATTGTTTTTACTCTATAAATAAAATTATGCTCATTAATGAGTAGTCAAAATGACTATTAATAAAATGGTCGATATGACAATATCTATAGTCAAATTGACAGTGAGGCAAAGATGAGTTTTTCCGTTGATGTGCTGGCGAATATCGCCATCGAATTGCAGCGTGGGATTGGTCATCAGGATCGTTTTCAGCGCCTGATCACCACGCTGCGTCAGGTGCTGGAGTGCGATGCGTCTGCGTTGCTACGTTACGACTCGCGGCAGTTTATTCCGCTTGCCATCGACGGGCTGGCTAAGGATGTACTCGGTAGACGCTTTGCGCTGGAAGGTCATCCACGGCTGGAAGCGATTGCCCGCGCGGGTGATGTGGTGCGTTTTCCCGCAGACAGCGAATTGCCCGATCCCTATGACGGTTTGATTCCAGGGCAGGAGAGTCTGAAGGTTCACGCCTGTGTTGGTCTGCCGTTGTTTGCCGGACAAAACCTGATCGGCGCACTGACGCTCGACGGGATGCAGCCCGATCAGTTCGATGTTTTCAGCGACGAAGAGTTACGGCTGATTGCTGCGCTGGCGGCGGGAGCGTTAAGCAATGCGTTGCTGATTGAGCAACTGGAAAGCCAGAATATGCTGCCAGGCGATGCCGCGCCGTTTGAAGCGGTGAAACAGACGCAGATGATCGGTCTGTCCCCAGGCATGATGCAACTGAAAAAAGAGATTGAGATTGTGGCGGCGTCCGATCTCAACGTCCTGATCAGCGGTGAGACGGGAACCGGTAAGGAGCTGGTGGCGAAAGCGATTCATGAAGCCTCGCCACGGGCGGTGAATCCGCTGGTCTATCTCAACTGTGCCGCACTGCCGGAAAGTGTGGCGGAAAGTGAGTTGTTCGGGCATGTGAAAGGAGCGTTTACTGGCGCTATCAGTAACCGCAGCGGGAAGTTTGAAATGGCGGATAACGGCACGCTGTTTCTGGATGAGATCGGCGAGTTGTCGTTGGCATTGCAGGCCAAGCTGCTGCGGGTGTTGCAGTATGGCGATATTCAGCGCGTTGGTGATGACCGCAGTTTGCGGGTCGATGTGCGCGTGCTGGCGGCGACTAACCGCGATTTGCGCGAAGAGGTGCTGGCAGGGCGATTCCGCGCCGATTTGTTCCATCGCCTGAGCGTGTTTCCGCTTTCGGTGCCGCCGCTGCGTGAGCGGGGCGATGATGTCATTCTGCTGGCGGGGTATTTCTGCGAGCAGTGTCGTTTGCGGCTGGGGCTCTCCCGCGTGGTATTAAGTGCCGGGGCGCGAAAATTACTGCAACACTACAGTTTTCCGGGGAACGTGCGCGAACTGGAACATGCTATTCATCGGGCGGTAGTGCTGGCGAGAGCCACTCGCAGCGGCGATGAAGTGACTCTTGAGGCGCAACATTTTGCTTTTCCTGAGGAGGCATTGCCGCCGCCAGAAGTGATGACAACGCCCGTCGTTAAGCAAAATCTGCGTGAAGCGACAGAAGCGTTCCAGCGTGAAACCATTCGCCAGGCACTGGCACAAAATCATCACAACTGGGCTGCCTGCGCGCGGATGCTGGAAACCGACGTCGCCAACCTGCATCGGCTGGCGAAACGTCTGGGATTGAAGGATTAAATAATCCCAGCCTGATAGAAATCCTGCAGGTTAATTGCGCCGGTGAGTTTGCCGTTTTCATCCACCACCGGTGCGGCAGTGATTTTGCGCTTCATCAGGATCTCTTTGGCGTCGATGGCACGACTTTGCGATTGCAACGTGGTGCCGCCGACCGTCATCGCTTCATTAACTGGCGTGGTGAGTGCGCCGCCGCCAACCAGCCAGCGACGTAAATCGCCGTCGGTAAAGACGCCTTGTACCTGTTGTTGAGCGTCACATACCGCCACCAGCCCCAGACCGGTGCGACTGAGCTCCAGCATCGCATCCATCACGCTGGCGGTTAACGCCACTTGCGGGATAGCGTCATCACGGCGCATCAGATGATGCACTTTATTCAGCAAGCGAGCGCCCAGTGCGCCAGCAGGGTGGGAGCGGGCAAAATCTTCTTCATTAAATCCGCGCGCCTGCATGACCGCCATCGCCAGCGCATCACCCATCATCAGGGTATTCACAGTGCTGGAGGTCGGTGCAAGGTGCATCGGGCAGGCTTCGCGTTCTACGGAGATATCCAGCACCGCTTTCGCCGCCAGGCCCAGCGGTGACGTCGGTTTGCCGGTCATCGCCAGCAGCGCGATAGATTTGTCTTCCAGACGCGGAATAATCAGATCCAGTTCCTTCGCGCCACCGGAGTAGGAGATAAACAGCATCACATCGCGGCTTTCAATCATCCCCAGATCGCCGTGCAGTGCTTCTGCCGGATGGACAAAAAAAGCCGGTGTGCCGGTGCTGGCAAGTGTTGCGGCGATTTTCTTACCAATGTGGCCCGATTTGCCAATTCCCGAAACCACCACTTTGCCTTCGCAGTGCAGGATGATATTGGCGGCGCGAACAAAATCATCGCCCAGACGTTCCGGTAAACGGCTTGCTTCCTGCAACTCCAGTATTAACGTCTGACGTCCCGCGTTCAGTAGTGCTTCACTCATTGCTCTCTCCGGTTAAGGTCCATTTATTTATTCCAGCCAGGGATTGATGGCCGGAATGAGCGCTCATTATCCAGCGCTATGGGAAGGGAAACAACATATGTGAATTTAGTTACAACATACTTTAAGAAAAAATATGAACTGAAAGAAGAGACTAAAGAGAAATTGAGTGCCGAAAACAGACTACCGCTTCCTTGTGCTGGGCGGGATGCTTTACCATACTTGCCCCTGGTTGAATTTGTTAAATGGACCCCTCATGTTCAAGCATCGTTATGTAACATTGCTTCCCCTTTTTGTGTTACTTGCCGCCTGTAGCAGCAAGCCAAAACCGACTGAGACAACCACCGGAACGCCGTCCGGCGGCTTCCTGCTTGAGCCGCAGCACAATGTGATGCAGATGGGCGGTGATTTTGCCAATAACCCCAATGCCCAGCAGTTCATCGAAAAAATGGTGAACAAACACGGTTTCGATCGTCAGCAGTTGCAGGAAATTCTCTCTCAGGCGAAACGTCTGGATTCGGTACTGCGGCTGATGGATAACCAGGCGCCAACCACATCGGTGAAACCGCCATCCGGTCCGAACGGCGCATGGCTGCGTTATCGCAAAAAATTTATTACGCCGGATAACGTGCAGAACGGCGTGGTTTTCTGGAATCAGTATGAAGATGCGCTGAATCGCGCGTGGCAGGTGTATGGTGTACCGCCGGAAATTATCGTCGGGATTATCGGCGTCGAAACCCGCTGGGGGCGCGTGATGGGGAAAACCCGCATCCTCGATGCGCTGGCAACGCTGTCATTTAACTACCCACGCCGCGCGGAGTATTTCTCTGGCGAGCTGGAAACTTTTCTGCTGATGGCGCGCGATGAGCAGGACGATCCGCTCAATCTGAAAGGTTCCTTTGCCGGTGCGATGGGCTACGGACAGTTTATGCCGTCGTCTTACAAACAATATGCGGTAGATTTCAGCGGCGACGGGCATATCAACCTGTGGGATCCGGTTGATGCTATTGGTAGTGTGGCGAACTATTTCAAAGCGCACGGCTGGGTTAAAGGTGATCAGGTTGCGGTGATGGCAAACGGCCAGGCCCCAGGCTTGCCAAATGGTTTCAAAACCAAGTACAGCATTTCTCAGCTTGCTGCGGCAGGTTTAACGCCACAGCAGTCGCTGGGCAACCATCAACAGGCCAGCCTGCTGCGTCTGGATGTTGGAACAGGTTATCAGTACTGGTACGGTCTGCCGAACTTCTACACCATTACCCGTTATAACCACAGCACCCATTACGCAATGGCGGTCTGGCAGTTAGGACAAGCGGTGGCGCTGGCGCGCGTACAGTAACTATCTGCAAGAGGGAGGTTAAACTTCCCTCTGCTTTCTTACTGTTTATTCGAATGACGTAATTGCCTGATTTTTTTGACAGCGATATCGCATATCCCAGGCAGACAACGCCTAACGCAGCCTGACCGAAGTCGAAAGGTTCAAGATAGCCAGAAGATAAAATCTTACATATCACTGAAACCAGTGCGCTGATGCCACCAATGATGACCCACATACGTATTTGCGTGGTCTGTTTAAGCACGTTTTGGGGGGTGTTATCCGTTTTCTTTGTTGTCATTATTTTTCTCTCCCTGTGAATACCTGGCAATATGAACGCTGCATGGTAGCGTTTTTCTTTACCGGTTGGCCGCAACAGTCTTATTTCGGAATGCGACTCGTAAAATGAATCGCTGATCCCCATCTTCTGCGGGAAAGTGCTATCTTGTCCGGCATAAATTTTTGACTGACAGAGGTTGTGATGACTGACAGTGAACTGATGCAGTTAAGCGAGCAGGTAGGGCTGGCGCTGAAATCCCGTGGCGCAACCGTAACAACCGCTGAATCCTGTACTGGCGGTTGGGTAGCGAAAGTGATTACCGATATTGCCGGCAGTTCCGCCTGGTTTGAACGCGGATTTGTCACCTACAGTAACGAAGCCAAAGCGCAGATGATCGGCGTACGCGAAGAGACGCTGGCGCAGCATGGCGCGGTGAGTGAACCTGTCGTGGTGGAAATGGCGATAGGCGCACTGAAAGCGGCTCGTGCTGATTATGCGGTTGCTATCAGTGGCATCGCCGGACCGGATGGCGGCAGCGAAGAGAAGCCTGTCGGCACCGTCTGGTTTGCTTTTGCCACAGCCCGCGGCGAAGGCATTACCCGCCGGGAATGCTTTAGCGGCGACCGCGATGCCGTGCGTCGTAAGGCGACGGCTTATGCCTTAAATACGCTGCGGCAACAATTTCTACAAAACACTTGATACTGTATGACTATACAGTATAATTGCTTCAACAGAACATATTGACTATCCGGTATTACCCGGCATGACAGGAGTAAAAATGGCTATCGACGAAAACAAACAGAAAGCGTTGGCGGCAGCACTGGGCCAGATTGAGAAACAATTTGGTAAAGGCTCCATCATGCGCCTGGGTGAAGACCGTTCCATGGATGTGGAAACCATCTCTACTGGTTCGCTTTCACTGGATATCGCGCTCGGGGCAGGTGGTCTGCCGATGGGCCGTATCGTCGAAATCTACGGACCGGAATCTTCCGGTAAAACCACGCTGACGCTGCAGGTGATTGCCGCTGCCCAGCGCGAAGGTAAAACCTGTGCGTTTATCGATGCTGAACACGCGTTGGACCCAGTATATGCACGTAAACTGGGTGTCGATATCGACAACCTGCTGTGCTCCCAGCCGGACACCGGCGAGCAGGCACTGGAAATCTGTGACGCCCTGGCACGTTCTGGCGCAGTAGACGTTATCGTCGTTGACTCCGTGGCGGCACTGACACCGAAAGCGGAAATCGAAGGTGAAATCGGCGACTCTCACATGGGCCTTGCGGCACGTATGATGAGCCAGGCGATGCGTAAGCTGGCGGGTAACCTGAAGCAGTCCAACACGCTGCTGATCTTCATCAACCAGATCCGTATGAAAATTGGTGTGATGTTCGGTAACCCGGAAACCACTACCGGTGGTAACGCGCTGAAATTCTACGCCTCTGTTCGTCTCGACATCCGTCGTATCGGCGCGGTGAAAGAGGGCGAAAACGTAGTGGGTAGCGAAACCCGCGTGAAAGTGGTGAAGAACAAAATTGCAGCGCCGTTTAAACAGGCTGAATTCCAGATCCTCTACGGTGAAGGCATCAACTTCTACGGCGAACTGGTTGACCTGGGCGTGAAAGAGAAGCTGATCGAGAAAGCTGGCGCGTGGTACAGCTATAAAGGTGAGAAGATCGGCCAGGGTAAAGCGAATGCGACTGCCTGGCTGAAAGATAACCCAGAAACTGCGAAAGAGATCGAGAAGAAAGTACGTGAGCTGCTGCTGAGCAACCCGAACTCAACGCCGGATTTCTCTGTAGATGACAGCGAAGGCGTAGCAGAAACTAACGAAGATTTTTAATCGTCTTGTTTGATACTCAAGGGGCGCATCTGAGACGGATGACAAACGCAAAATTGCCTGATGCGCTACGCTTATCAGGCCTACATGTTCTCTGCAATGTATTGAAGTTGCACGGTTTGTAGGACGGATAAGGCGCTCACGCCGCATCCGGCATGAACAACGCCACTTTGTCAGCAAAACTTGGGTCGCATCTGCGGCCCTTTTGCTTTTTAAGTTTTAAGGATATGCCATGACAGACTCAACATCCCGTCGCCCGGCATATGCTCGTCTGTTGGATCGAGCGGTACGCATTCTGGCGGTGCGCGATCACAGTGAGCAAGAACTGCGACGTAAACTCGCGGCACCGATTATGGGCAAAAATGGCCCGGAAGAGATTGATGCCACGGCAGAAGATTACGAGCGCGTTATTGCCTGGTGCCATGAACATGGCTATCTCGATGACAGCCGATTTGTGGCGCGCTTTATCGCCAGCCGTAGCCGCAAAGGTTATGGACCTGCGCGTATCCGTCAGGAACTGAATCAGAAAGGTATTTCCCGCGAAGCGACAGAAAAAGCGATGCGTGAATGTGACATCGACTGGTGCGCACTGGCGCGCGATCAGGCGACGCGAAAATATGGCGAACCTTTGCCAACTGTCTTTTCAGAAAAAGTTAAGATCCAGCGTTTTCTGCTCTATCGTGGCTATCTGATGGAAGATATCCAGGAGATTTGGCGAAATTTTGCCGACTGAACGCATACGGTATTTTACTTCCCAGTCAAGAAAACTTATCTTATTCCCACTTTTCAGTTACCAGCCCGGCGGTTAAGACTCGCTGTAGCTGGTGGCGATATTTCGTTAGCTTGATTTCAGGATAATTATGAGCAAGAGCACCGCTGAGATCCGTCAGGCGTTTCTCGACTTTTTCCATAGTAAGGGACATCAGGTAGTTGCCAGCAGCTCCCTGGTACCCCATAACGACCCAACTTTGTTGTTTACCAACGCCGGGATGAACCAGTTCAAGGATGTCTTCCTTGGGCTCGACAAGCGTAATTATTCCCGCGCTACCACTTCCCAACGCTGCGTGCGTGCGGGTGGTAAACACAACGACCTGGAAAACGTCGGTTACACCGCGCGTCACCATACCTTCTTCGAAATGCTGGGCAACTTCAGCTTCGGCGACTATTTCAAACACGATGCCATTCAGTTTGCATGGGAACTGCTGACCAGCGAAAAATGGTTTGCCCTGCCTAAAGAGCGTCTGTGGGTTACCGTCTATGAAAGCGACGACGAAGCCTACGAAATCTGGGAAAAAGAAGTAGGGATCCCGCGCGAACGTATTATTCGCATCGGCGATAACAAAGGTGCGCCATACGCATCTGACAACTTCTGGCAGATGGGTGACACTGGTCCGTGCGGCCCGTGCACCGAAATCTTCTACGATCACGGCGACCACATTTGGGGTGGCCCTCCGGGAAGCCCCGAAGAAGACGGCGACCGCTACATTGAGATCTGGAACATCGTCTTCATGCAGTTCAACCGCCAGGCAGATGGCACGATGGAACCGCTGCCGAAGCCGTCTGTAGATACCGGTATGGGTCTGGAGCGTATTGCCGCCGTGCTGCAACACGTAAACTCCAACTATGATATCGACCTGTTCCGTACGCTGATTCAGGCGGTGGCTAAGGTGACTGGCGCGACCGATCTGAGCAATAAATCGCTGCGCGTTATCGCTGACCACATTCGTTCTTGTGCGTTCCTGATCGCGGATGGCGTAATGCCGTCCAACGAAAACCGTGGTTATGTACTGCGTCGTATCATTCGTCGCGCAGTGCGTCACGGCAATATGCTGGGCGCGAAAGAAACCTTCTTCTACAAACTGGTTGGTCCGCTGATCGACGTTATGGGCTCTGCGGGTGAAGACCTGAAGCGCCAGCAGGCGCAGGTTGAGCAGGTGCTGAAGACTGAAGAAGAGCAGTTTGCCCGTACTCTGGAGCGCGGTCTGGCGCTGCTGGATGAAGAGCTGGCAAAACTTTCTGGTGATACGCTGGATGGCGAAACTGCTTTCCGCCTGTACGACACCTACGGCTTCCCGGTTGACCTGACGGCTGACGTTTGCCGTGAGCGCAACATCAAAGTTGACGAAGTTGGATTTGAAGCAGCAATGGAAGAGCAGCGTCGTCGTGCGCGCGAAGCCAGCGGCTTTGGTGCCGATTACAACGCGATGATCCGTGTTGATAGCGCATCTGAATTTAAAGGCTATGATCATCTGGAACTGAACGGCAAAGTGACCGCGCTGTTTGTTGATGGTAAAGCGGTTGATGCCATCAATGCAGGCCAGGAAGCTGTGGTCGTGCTGGATCAAACGCCATTCTATGCAGAATCCGGCGGTCAGGTTGGCGATAAAGGCGAACTGAAAGGCGCTAACTTCTCCTTTGCGGTGGAAGATACGCAGAAATATGGCCAGGCGATTGGTCACATCGGTAAACTTGCTGCGGGTTCTCTGAAAGTGGGCGACGCGGTACAGGCAGATGTAGATGAAGCTCGTCGCGCTCGTATTCGTCTGAATCACTCCGCAACGCACCTGATGCACGCTGCGCTGCGTCAGGTTCTGGGTACTCATGTCTCCCAGAAAGGTTCGCTGGTTAATGACAAGGTGCTGCGTTTTGACTTCTCGCATAACGAAGCGATGAAACCAGAAGAGATTCGTGCTGTCGAAGATCTGGTGAACGCGCAGATTCGTCGTAACTTGCCTATCGAAACCAACATCATGGATCTCGAAGCGGCGAAAGCGAAAGGTGCGATGGCGCTGTTCGGCGAGAAGTATGATGAACGTGTACGTGTGCTGAGCATGGGCGATTTCTCCACCGAGCTGTGTGGTGGTACTCACGCCAGCCGCACCGGTGATATTGGTCTGTTCCGTATCATTTCTGAATCGGGTACTGCTGCAGGCGTTCGTCGTATCGAAGCGGTAACCGGAGAAGGTGCTATCGCCACCGTTCATGCAGACAGCGATCGCTTAAGCGAAGTCGCGCATCTGCTGAAAGGCGATAGCAATAATCTGGCTGATAAAGTGCGCTCAGTACTGGAACGTACGCGTCAGCTGGAAAAAGAGTTACAACAGCTTAAAGAACAGGCTGCCGCACAGGAGAGCGCAAATCTTTCCAGTAAGGCAATTGATGTTAATGGTGTTAAGCTGTTGGTTAGTGAGCTTAGCGGTGTTGAGCCGAAAATGTTGCGCACCATGGTTGACGATTTAAAAAATCAGCTGGGGTCGACAATTATCGTGCTGGCAACGGTAGCCGAAGGTAAGGTTTCTCTGATTGCAGGCGTATCTAAGGACGTCACAGATCGCGTGAAAGCAGGGGAACTGATTGGTATGGTCGCTCAGCAGGTGGGCGGCAAGGGTGGTGGACGTCCTGACATGGCGCAAGCCGGTGGTACGGATGCTGCGGCCTTACCTGCAGCGTTAGCCAGTGTGAAAGGCTGGGTCAGCGCGAAATTGCAATAATATAAGTGTCAGGCAATGCCGTGGACTTGCTTCACGGCATTCGCATCGACGCTATCGACAATGATAAAGTCAGGTTGAAGTTGTGTATATCGGCTAAACTTAGGTTTAACAGAATGTAATGCCATGACTGCTTAGATGTAATGTGTTTGTCATTGCTTACTTTTTGGCGTTATATGATGGATAATGCCGGGATACAGAGAGACCCGACTCTTTTAATCTTTCAAGGAGCAAAGAATGCTGATTCTGACTCGTCGAGTTGGTGAGACCCTCATGATTGGGGATGAGGTCACCGTGACAGTTTTAGGGGTAAAGGGCAACCAGGTACGTATTGGCGTAAACGCCCCGAAGGAAGTTTCTGTTCACCGTGAAGAGATCTACCAGCGTATCCAGGCTGAAAAATCCCAGCAGTCCAGTTACTAATCTTTCCGCGTCTCATCTTTAACGGTGAGACGCACCCTCAAAATTTCTCCTTCACTTCATTTTCTTTTCGCGTTACTCCCGTTCATTTAACTTTTGCCTTCATTTTTCTCTATCACTGCTACCTGTCAGAGGCCTGTTTTTCTGTTGATAAAACACTCTTTTTGACGTTTTTACAGACTAATTGAGCGCGAAGTGTGCAAACGATAAAAGTGTGGGAAAAATTGTTTGACTTATAAGTCTCAGAAAGTAATATGTGCGCCACGCAGCGACGATGAGCGATAAACAAGTTCTTCGAAGCACTCGTAAGAGGCGTGTGGTGAGGTGGCCGAGAGGCTGAAGGCGCTCCCCTGCTAAGGGAGTATGCGGTCAAAAGCTGCATCCGGGGTTCGAATCCCCGCCTCACCGCCATTTGCATCCGTAGCTCAGCTGGATAGAGTACTCGGCTACGAACCGAGCGGTCGGAGGTTCGAATCCTCCCGGATGCACCATCTCTTACTTGATACGGCTTTAGTAGCGGTATCAAAANATCAGCAGTAAAATAAATTTCCCGATGCATCCGTAGCTCAGCTGGATAGAGTACTCGGCTACGAACCGAGCGGTCGGAGGTTCGAATCCTCCCGGATGCACCATCTTCTCTGTATTACTCACGATTGATAATCTTCATGGTCTGCAATATTGATGTATGCACCAGGGAGGATAACGTTGCGCTAGCAACGGCCCGAAGGGCGAACGCCAGTGAGTCATCCTCCCGGATGCACCATCTTCTCCAAAAAATTTCCTTCAAAATATCTCATTTCTAAATAACTATTTTATCCATATCCTGAATAATCTTCCCTTTCGCCATCAGCGACAAAATCAAGCAATTACGCTAAAGTAGCGTCATATTTTTCGACTTGCGAGAAGACCATGTACGAGCGTTATGCAGGTTTAATTTTTGATATGGATGGCACAATCCTGGATACGGAGCCTACGCACCGTAAAGCGTGGCGCGAAGTATTAGGGCATTACGGTCTTCAGTACGATGTTCAGGCGATGATTGCGCTTAATGGCTCGCCCACCTGGCGTATTGCTCAGGCGATTATTGAGCTGAATCAGGCCGATCTCGACCCGCATGCGTTAGCGCGTGAAAAAACAGAAGCAGTAAGAAGTATGCTGCTGGATAGCGTCGAACCGCTTCCTCTTGTTGAAGTGGTGAAAAGCTGGCACGGACGTCGACCAATGGCTGTTGGAACGGGGAGTGAAAGCGCCATCGCTGAGGCATTGCTGGCGCACCTGGGATTACGCCGTTATTTTGATGCGGTCGTTGCCGCCGATCACGTCAAACACCATAAACCTGCGCCAGACACATTTTTGTTGTGCGCACAGCGTATGGGCGTGCAACCAACGCAGTGTGTGGTCTTTGAAGATGCTGATTTCGGTATTCAGGCTGCTCGCGCTGCAGGCATGGACGCAGTGGATGTTCGCTTGCTGTGAGTGAAGCTTTATCGCTTTTCTCGTTGTTTGCCAGTAGTTTCCTCAGCGCTACACTATTACCCGGTAATTCCGAAGTCGTCCTGGTTGCAATGTTACTTTCCGGGGTAAGTCACCCCTGGGTTTTAGTGTTAACAGCAACAATGGGTAATAGCCTTGGAGGGCTAACTAACGTTATCCTTGGGCGTTTCTTTCCACTGCGCAAAACATCGCGCTGGCAAGAGAAAGCCATCGGCTGGCTGAAACGATATGGTGCAATCACACTATTATTAAGCTGGATGCCCGTGGTTGGCGATTTACTGTGTCTGTTAGCGGGATGGATGCGCATCTCGTGGGGACCGGTAATCTTTTTTTTGTGCCTTGGTAAAGCGTTACGCTATGTTGCGATTGCAGTAGCTACCGTTCAGGGCATGATGTGGTGGCACTAATTGTAGGCCTGCACACATGGCCACCATTACAGTTATGCTAAATAAAACGATTTTGACAGGCGGGAGGTCAATTTGATCCCGGACGTATCACAGGCGCTGGCCTGGCTGGAAAAACATCCTCAGGCGTTAAAGGGGATACAGCGTGGGCTGGAGCGCGAAACTTTGCGTGTTAATGCTGATGGCACACTGGCAACAACAGGTCATCCTGAAGCATTAGGTTCCGCACTAACGCATAAATGGATAACCACCGATTTTGCGGAAGCATTGCTGGAATTTATTACACCAGTGGATGGTGATATTGAACATATGCTGACCTTTATGCGCGACCTGCATCGTTATACGGCGCGCAATATGGGCGATGAGCGGATGTGGCCGTTAAGCATGCCATGCTACATCGCAGAAGGTCAGGACATCGAACTGGCACAGTACGGCACTTCTAACACCGGACGCTTTAAAACGCTGTACCGTGAAGGGCTGAAAAATCGCTACGGCGCGCTGATGCAAACCATTTCCGGCGTGCACTACAATTTCTCTTTGCCAATGGCATTCTGGCAAGCGAAGTGCGGTGATATCTCTGGCGTTGATGCCAAAGAGAAAATTTCTGCGGGCTATTTCCGCGTTATCCGCAATTACTATCGTTTCGGTTGGGTCATTCCTTATCTGTTTGGCGCGTCTCCGGCGATTTGTTCTTCTTTCCTGCAAGGAAAACCAACGTCGCTGCCGTTTGAGAAAACCGAGTGCGGTATGTATTACCTGCCGTATGCGACCTCTCTTCGTTTGAGCGATCTTGGCTATACCAATAAATCGCAAAGCAATCTCGGTATTACCTTCAACGATCTCTACGAGTACGTCGCAGGGCTCAAGCAGGCTATCAAAACGCCCTCGGAAGAGTACGCGAAGATTGGTATTGAGAAAGACGGTAAGCGGCTACAAATCAACAGCAACGTGCTGCAGATTGAAAACGAACTGTACGCGCCGATTCGTCCAAAACGCGTTACCCGCAGCGGTGAGTCACCTTCTGATGCGCTATTACGTGGCGGCATTGAATATATTGAAGTGCGTTCGCTGGACATCAACCCGTTCTCGCCGATTGGTGTAGATGAACAGCAGGTGCGTTTCCTCGACCTGTTTATGGTCTGGTGTGCGCTGGCTGATGCACCGGAAATGAGCAGTAGCGAACTTGCCTGTACACGCGTTAACTGGAACCGGGTGATCCTCGAAGGTCGCAAACCGGGCCTGACGCTGGGGATCGGTTGCGAAACCGCGCAGTTCCCGTTGCCGCAGGTGGGGAAAGATCTGTTCCGCGATCTAAAACGCGTCGCGCAAACGCTGGATAGCATTAACGGCGGCGAAGCGTACCAGAAAGTGTGTGATGAACTGGTCGCCTGCTTCGATAATCCTGATCTGACTTTCTCTGCGCGTATCTTAAGGTCTATGATTGATACTGGCATTGGCGGAACAGGTAAGGCGTTTGCAGAAGCCTACCGTAATCTTCTGCGTGAAGAGCCGCTGGAAATTCTGCGCGAAGAGGATTTTGTAGCCGAGCGCGAGGCATCTGAACGCCGTCAGCAGGAAATGGAAGCCGCTGATACCGAACCGTTTGCGGTGTGGCTGGAAAAACACGCCTGACAGAAAAGAAAAAGGCCACTCGTGAGTGGCCAAAATTTCATCTCTGAATTCAGGGATGATGATAACAAATGCGCGTCTTTCATATACTCAGACTCGCCTGGGAAGAAAGAGTTCAGAATATTTAAAAAAATTTACCGGAGGTGGCTAAATGCCGTTGTTAGATAGCTTCACAGTCGATCATACCCGGATGGAAGCGCCTGCAGTTCGGGTGGCGAAAACAATGAACACCCCGCATGGCGACGCAATCACCGTGTTCGATCTTCGCTTCTGCGTGCCGAACAAAGAAGTGATGCCAGAAAGAGGGATCCATACCCTGGAGCACCTGTTTGCTGGTTTTATGCGTAACCATCTTAACGGTAATGGCGTTGAGATTATCGATATCTCACCAATGGGCTGCCGCACTGGTTTTTATATGAGTCTGATTGGTACGCCTGATGAGCAGCGTGTCGCTGATGCCTGGAAAGCGGCAATGGAAGACGTGCTGAAAGTGCAGGATCAGAATCAGATCCCGGAACTTAATGTCTATCAGTGCGGTACTTACCAGATGCACTCTTTGCAGGAAGCACAGGATATTGCGCGTAGCATTCTGGAACGTGACGTGCGCATCAACAGCAATGAAGAACTGGCGCTGCCGAAAGAGAAGTTGCAGGAACTGCACATTTAGTTGGTTAGTGCAGAAGCAGCCGGAGATGCAACAGCACCGTCCGGCTTGCCTGGTGCGCTACGCTTATCTGGTTGACGCAGGGAGCATGCCACCTGTACGTGACAGGTGGCAAAGTGGCATTAAAAGAGATATTTCATGCCCAACATTCCCTGGGTATCACTGTAACCGTTGTCACCCAACTGCTGGGCGACGTTGCCCCACAGTTGCAGACGCGGAGTAATCTGACCTTCCACCCCCGCTTTTAACTCGCCAGTGTTACGCGCGCCGATGATCTCATCGCCGATGTGATCCATCTTCACGCTGTAATTGCGGGAGTTATAAATCCAGTTGGCTTCCACGAAAGGCTGGAAGGAACGCTCTTTATGATCATCAATAGCATTATGACCCTGCAGATACGCTTTCACCCCCAGACGCGTTTGCAGGTTGCCTTCGGTGCTGTCCTCAACCAGAGTGCCATTGTCTTCCGTATGATTGTCTGCCTTCACATCCATCCATGTCAGTTGCATTTTTGGCTGCAACCAGTAGCTGGTACGTGCATCTGCGCTTTCACCAAGACGGAAGGTATAACCCGCTTCAATGGCGGCGGTGATGCCGTCAGAGTGATATTTCTCACTGGGCAGGTACTCGCCGGAGACGGTGTTATCAAACCAGTTATAGAGCAACCAGCTGTCAACATAAGTCCCTGTTTTATCTGCTTCATTAGCGTACCAGGTGCCATACACGCCCACACTGTAACCGTCGATTTGCCCACGTGAGCTGTACCCGGTCAGGCTGGAATGCGTGTGACTCTTGCTGTTGGCATAGCCAGCCATCAGGCCGAGATGCCAGCGATCGAGTGCGTTACTGCTCCATTGTGCGAGATCACCACCCAGTTGCAGAACATAACGGTTGCTCTGGGTATTCAGTTCATCCGAACGATCTTTAAAGCGATTATGTCCGCCAATGTTACGCATCCACAAACTGGTCACTTTCTGCTCGCCGGTTAGCAGGTCGGTGTATTGTGTTTCCCCCAGACGGTCATGCAGCCGGGTATTAAACAGCGTATTTGCCGCCTGAATATTGGCCAGATAGCTACCAATTTCCGGGCGATACAGATGTTTTCTAACAGGCGGCTCCGGTGTCACAGGCGGTTCTGGTGTTACAGGGGGCTCAGGTGTTACAGGTGGCTCAGGATCGGGTTCCGGGATGACGGGTAGTACCGGAGTATACGGTCCTGCGGGAATTTCACTGGTTAAAAACCAGTTCTGGTTGTCGCTTTTTACCACGTTGTAGTCATAGGGACCGGCAACAATACGACCTTCTTTACTGAAAACGCCCTCTGACAGGCCGTCAACCTCGACAATTTTTATTCCTTCCAGAGTATCCGCGCCCAGACCGCCCGCATTGTTGACCATGACGCGGGTACTACCGGAAGTATCCCCTTTTACGATGAGTTTATCAGTCGCGGAATTATCATCGCCGAGTTCGGTACGCATAACTAACAAACCATTATTAGCAGTGTAATTGCCATTAATGGTGAGTGTGGCAGGCGTGAATTTGTCGCCATTTTTTGAGGAAGATAGTGTTGCTGTACCCGCCAAATCCAGTGTATTTAAGGTTTGTGAAAAACCGTCTAAATCGATATTCCCTCCACTGGAGACAACATAATCGGAGTTTGGGCTGAAGGTATCGTTGATACCGGCGTGCAAGGTGCCTTTATTTATATTCGTTTGGCCAGAGTAGGTATTTGCGCCAGTCAACGTCGTGACTCCGGAACCTTCCTGGTTAACTTCGCCTTTACCAACTATATCTGCAGCCAGGATAAAATCTTCGCTGGAGTGGTTAAAATTAATTTGTGCAGCACTATCCCCGACATCACTTCCCATATGGATAATCGGCGTCTTGATGATCCCCGCTTTCTGTTCTGCTTCTCCCTGCGCTCCACCAATGTTTAGAATACCGGTGCTGGTTTCTGCTATCCCAATCCAGATAAATTGATTAGCACTGACCGTGGCATTATTACTAACGGTAAGTATCCCCTTGGCTTCGTTCTGCAATGAACTCAATCCTCCGAGGTTGATATATTCATTCACTGTTAATGAAGAATTGTCGCCATCAACCAGAGTTTCACCGTATCCAGTCCCGTGAAAATCAGGTGAACTTCCAGTAAAACCAATGAGCACATCCTTTGATGCTGTAAGACGACCGCCATGCGTGATTTCGAGTTTACCTGTTCCCTGATCGCCGACCATCACATACGTTGCAGAAACGGAAGAACCCGCACCGTCAATTATGACTTGCCCTTGTGCCTGGTAATCATATTCACCGATTCTGAATTCATTTAAATCGGTGATAGTACTGCCGCTAAGCACCATTAAGGTTCCTGAACCACCATTGATACCTAAATAAATATTGCGCTCATAAGGCGATGCCTTATTAATCGTCAGATGAGCATTGTTTTCTAATTTCATTATCCCTGAAGTTGCATTACCGATTGTGATTTTGGAGGTGGTTAGATCACGCCCGTCTATATTTAATGTTCCTTCACTTGTTGCTCCAACATTAAGATAACGAAATTGATCCCAGGTTGATGAATTATTTTCGGATGAGGATAGCGTTACAACATCATTATTGTTGATAGTAACATCGCTGTTGATACTTGTTGGTGGTGCCCATGCCAGTGCAACGGGTATTGATAACACGGTCGAAATAGCTATTGCCAGCGTTGACAAGGGATGCTTTTTGATGTTCATAAAGTTCCTTCTCATCCTTATGATTTATTTTTAGATAAATAATGAACTCACAGTAACCACATAAGAAAATTAGATTTTAACGTCTTTGGAACAGGTTACTGTTTCTTCAAATGAAGAGTAGTGCGTGAAACCAATGTTTATAAATCAGTTTAATTTATGGTTAATTTAATATTAATTTATTTTGATGGTTTAGGCGTTGTGCTAAAAAATAAGTTGCATAGTTTTCTGTGGCAAAAATCTTTAAATATCTTAAGCGGTAAAAAATGATAAAAAGAAAAATGAGGAAAATCATTAAGATGTATGATGTAGATATTATTTTGAATTTAATAAAAATGATGAATTAATTGCGTGTTTATTGTTTGCACATCTTCTTAGAAGGGGGTAAACACCAGGATTTTTATCAAAAAAATAATATAAATGTGATTTCTGTGTATCGATAAAATGCATAAAAATATGAGATAAAGCACACAATTCTTAAGAAGAATATAAATACATTGTCTATTTTTTTGATTGCAGAACTGTTTATTAAGCAACTCTCAATAATGGCATCATTTGGCGTTGATTAAACAACCGTTTACAGAATGAGAATATAAAAAAGGGAGCCGCAGCTCCCTTGAACAACCTTAGTGCGCACCGCCTCCGCCGCCACCTGCGCCAAATGGCGGTTTAGCAAACCACACCAGCCCCAGCAGGATGAGGAATATCCCGGCTGACATCCAGAAGATCTCATTGGCGGAAATAATCAGCCCCTGATTGGTGATCTGCTGAGCAATCCAGCCCGATGCCTGCTGTTGCGTCATCCCCAGACCTTCCAGTTGACTGTACATCGCCTGGGCGTTCGGGTTATACGGGTTCACCGATTCGGTCAACTGAGCATGGTGCATCGACTCGCGGTTAGTCCACATCGTCGTCGTTATGGACGTACCGATAGACCCCGCCAGCGTTCGCGTAAAGTTGGAGAGGCTCGATGCCGCTGCCAGTCGTTCCGGTGGCAGACCAGACAGCGTAATGGTGGTCAGCGGCATAAAGAAGCAGGCCACCGCGAAGCCCTGAATAAACTGCGGCCAGGCCGACGCGCCGAAATCCATACCCGGTTCAAAGGTATAGGCACGCCAGTAGAAGCAGACGGCATACATAATAAAGCTGAACGTCACCAGCCGGCGCATATCCAGTTTATGCGCGAAGCGGCCGATAATCGGCGACAGGATCACCGGAATAATCCCTACCGGTGCAGAGGCCAGCCCTGCCCACGTCGCCGTGTAACCGTAGACCTCCTGCAACAACTGCGGCAGCAGAACAATAGCGCCGAAGTAGAGCATATACGCGAGGCTGATACACAAGCAGCCGATGGTGAAGTTGCGCGACTTAAACAACGACAGATCGACTATCGGGTTATCATCCGTTAGCTCCCAGACAATCAGGAAGCAGATAGCCACCACTGCCACCACGGTAAGGATGATAATTTCCTGTGATGAGAACCAGTCCAGCTCTTTACCCCGGTCGAGCATAATCTGTAGGCTGCCGATACCAATCACCAGCAGCGCCAGCCCCACGGCATCAATCCGCCGCTGCTCGGTACGGGTTTCACGTCCGCGCAGGGTTTGCAGTGTCATCAACACAACGGCTACGCCAATCGGTACGTTGATGAAGAATATCCAGCCCCAGTGGTAATTATCGCTGATATAACCGCCGAGGATTGGCCCGCAGATAGGCGCGACAATCACCGTCATCGACCACAACGCCAGCGCGATAGAACGTTTGGCCGGTGGGTAGTTATTCAGTAACAGACTTTGCGAAAGCGGGATCAATGGCCCGGCGACAATCCCCTGAATCACGCGGAAGAAGATCAGCATATTCAGACTGCTGGAGACACCACATGCCCACGAAGCAATGGCGAAGGCGATGGTCGACCAGAGGAACAGTTTCACTTCCCCGAAGCGCTTTGCCAGCCAGCCGGTAAGCGGGATCGAGATGGCATTCGCCACCCCGAAAGAAGTGATTACCCACGTTCCCTGGCTGAGCGATGAGCCCAGATTCCCGGCGATAGTGGGGATCGCCACGTTAGCAATGGTGGAGTCCAGCACCTGCATGAATGTCGCCAGCGACAGCGCAATCGTCATAATGACCAGTTGCGCGCCTTCCAGCGGTTTTTGCTGTTGCATCACACGCACCTCTGGATTAGCCAGCGTTAGCTTTTACGATGTCGTCGATCAGTTTATTGACAGGTGCCAGGCTGATTTCACGCGCGGTGCTTACCGCGACCGGTGTGGAGCGTACTTTGTTTGCCAGTACCTGACCGTCACGGTTAGTGGTATTGACGCTCACCAGCGTGGATAAACCGATACGCAGCGGGTACTGCTCCAGCTGTTTCTGGTCCAGTTCGATACGAACAGGCAGACGCTGAACGACTTTGATCCAGTTACCGGTGGCGTTTTGCGCCGGAAGCAGCGAGAACGCGCTACCTGTACCCATATCAAGACCAACCACTTTACCGGTGTATTTCACATCATCGCCGTAAATATCGGTGGTGATGGTAACCGGCTGACCGATGCGCATATTGGCAATCTGCGTCTCTTTAAAGTTAGCATCCACCCACATATTGGTGGCTGGAACGACCGCCATCAGCGGCGTGGTTGGGCTAATTTGTGCACCAGGCTGTACTGCGCGACGGGAGACATAACCAGTCATCGGGCTGACAATACGGGTACGCTCCAGCGCCAGCCAGGCATTACGCACTTCAGTGGCAGCCTGTTGCACGGCAGGCTGATCTTCCAGTTTAGTCCCCAGAATCATCGCCTGATTGGCATTGTATTGTTGAATGGCGACATCCAGCTGCGCCTGGGCACTGGTGACAGCGTCGCGGGCGTGTTGCAGTTCTTCGCGACCAATCAGGTTGGCATTTCCCAGCGGCACACGGCGGTTGTAGTCACTCTGAGCTTTGGCGAGGGCGATTTTCTGCACCTCAATATTTGCCTGCAACTGTTTGCTGTTAATCATCAGTTGGTGGGTTTGACGTACGCTGGAAGCCAGCGCAGTTTTGGCTTTTTCAAACGCCTGGCGAGCATCCGTCGGGTCGAGAGTGACCAGCACATCGCCTTCTTTTACAAAATCGGTGTTATCGGCCCAGACTTTCGTCACACTGCCTGACACCTGAGACATAATTTGAATCTGATTTCCTGCCACGTATGCGTCATCCGTTTCTTCGAAATGACGCAGTACCAAAAACCAATAAATCCCTATCGCTACGGCAATAATAATAAAGAGCAAGGTGAGAAGGAGGAGCAGACGCTTACGTTTGCCGCTCTTCTTTACCGGTTGCTGCGGGGTTTGAGTCTCCGCATTTGCGCTCATAGTATTCTCCACGATCTTCTTAACTCATCGGCTGAGCCGACCTGCTTGCCAAAAAGGCCAGCACGTTGCGATGCTGGCCGGTCAGTTTTTCTTTTATAAGTCTGGATTTTTGAGCGAGATGACGCGTTAGCTCATCGCTTCGAGAACAGCACCGTCTTGTTCCATCTGATCGAGACGGGAGAGCAATTTGCGGGTGATTTGCTCGAGCTGATCTTTTTCTGTTGTGCTGAGCGCGGACCAGAGTTGATGCAGGCAGTTATGCTGCGGCGGTAAAACCTCGCGCAAAAACTCGTGACCTTTTTCCGTTAATTGCAGATGCAGGCAGCGGCGATCGTTATCGCTTTCACGACGTTCGATCCAGCCACGTTTTTCCAGCTCATCGGCAATACGCGTCGCATTGGTTCGGGATGATCCAAGAGCACAGCTCAATTCAGAAGGCTGAATACTGTGGTTTTCCTGAGACTCCAGCGTAATCAACGCCATAAACAACGTCTCGTTAATCCCCTGAGCCTTCAGCATTTTATTGCGGTTCTCCAGCAGCTTGCTTTGCATATGCATACAAAGACGGGTCAGAAGGATCTCCTGATAAGGAAAATCTTCGTGGCGGCTGGCGCGAAATTTTAGCATTTGTTCAATGGGCGTAAACGAACTATCCATTTGGGTATGACCTCATTAATTTCAGCCGATATAGTAACGACAGTGACAAATAAAGTAAATGTATTGTTTTAGAAAAATGATTCTTGTGGTCTATAGAAACGTCATCACTTTCCACGTCAGCCCGTAGGCCAGCGCACTCAATAAAGTGGGAATAATGATGCTGCGTGTTTTATAGAAACTGGCTCCCAGTACCGCAAAACCGACCAGCGTGGGTACGAAACGGCGTGAATCGTGTATCACTTCTGGTGCGGTAGAGACAACCAGCAGAGCGCAAATCGAGGCGATGCCAATGGTGTCGAGCAAAATACCCACTGCGCCACGCTTGGTTGGGCGGGCATTGCCCACTCGCAGGCGTAGGGGTAAATAGCGGAAGCAGTAATTCGCCGCGCCAACCAGTAATCCAAGCAGCAGAACCTCATAGCTCATCAGGTGCTCCTTGCCAGAATGACTGGATTAACGCAGTGAGGCAGCCAAAGACAATGCCTGCCAGAATGGCGACGGGAATAGAAAATAGCGTTACGCCAGCAAGGGCACCAACTAACGCTGCGGTAACGCAAAGGGATTGTTTGCGCTGGAAAGAGGCGAGCAGAAAACTCATAAAGAGTGCCGGCAGCATAAAGCCTAATGCTGCTTCGACGGCGGGATAACCTTGCAGCAAACCGCTGCCCGAAAATGCCCCTATTACCGTACCAAATACCCACGATGACCATGAACTGAAGGCAATGCCGATCATCCAGTTTTCGCTCCAGCGGCGATTATTACGTACCAGTTTTGCCGTTGCTGCGGCAAAAACTTCGTCCGTCAGGCCAAACGCCCACAGTGCGGTTTTCGATTTTTGCAGGCGTTGAACAATGCGGCTACGCAACGATGGACCATACAGTACATGGCGAACATCCATTGCCATAACGGTCAATGCGGCTACCCACAAGCTACTACCAGCTGCCAGCATTGCGGTGATGACAAACTGGCTCGCTCCTGCATAAATAATGCAGGAGAAAAAAACGCTTTCCAGGGGAGAGAATCCCAGACGGGTCGCATTCAGACCAAATGCAAAGGCCACCGGAATATAACTAATAACAATCGGTAAACTGTCTTTGCAGCCTTCCATGAAGGTCGCCGAACCAGAAGCAGGCAGTGGAGTAGGGCTTACCATAGAGTGTACGCTTAACGATTGTTAATATTATTAATAGTCTGGATGAATATCCTAACCTTATCAGACTGATGGGATTCTTAACACCCTTATAAGTGTAAAGCCACGAAAACGGTTGCTGATTGCTTAATTTGCGACTTCCTGACGATGAAAACCTCGCCACCAGACCAGTAAGTTAACCAGGGCAATCGTCGCGCCAGCCAGACAAACGCCAGCCCAACCGGCATGTTGCCAGGCGGATGCCGAGATCAGCGAACCAGCAGCACCGCCAATAAAGTAGCTGGTCATGTAACCTGCGGTCAGGCGATTACGCGCATCAGGATGAATACGATAAATCACGGTTTGATTGGTGATATGCACGCCCTGCACGGTGAGATCCAGTATCAGAATGCCGATAATTAGCGCCAGTACGGAAGCGTGGCCAAACCAGATTGCCAGCCATGAAAGTAACAGCAGCAGCAGACCAAACGTTGTGGTGTGGTGCGATTTACCCTTATCGGCAAAACCGCCCGCTGGACGAGCACCCAACGCTCCGGCTGCTCCTGCAAGTCCAAACAGACCAATTACACCATCGCTGTAATTAAAAGGTGGTGCGGCAAGCAAAAAGGCCATCGAGGTCCAGAGAATGCTGAAGTTGGCAAAAGTCAGGCAGCCCAGCAACGCGCGGGTGCGCAGGATCTTATCGCTGATAAACATACTGAAAACGGAACCTAGCAACTGTGGGTAGTTGAGGTGGGTTTCAGATTTCATTTGTGGCAGGCCGCGCCATAACGCCAGTGCCATCAGTGCCATTAACACCGATGCGACCCAAAAGACGGTGCGCCAGCCGCCGAGATTCGCCAGCAACCCGGCAACGGTACGCGCCAGCAAGATCCCCAACAGCAGACCGCTCATAATGGTGCCAACCACCTTGCCGCGTTTGTCCGGTGAAGCCAGCGTCGCCGCCAGCGGAACCAGAATTTGTGCCACGACCGAGAATAAACCGGTTAATGCCGTACCGAGGATCATCATCGCCAGCGACTGACTGCTGGCGGTAATCAACATACCGCCTGCCGCCAGTAAGGTCATCGAGACAATCAGGCGGCGGCGTTCAAACATATCACCGAGGGGAACAAGAAACAGCAGACCTGCGGCATAGCCCAACTGAGCGGCGGTAACAATAAAGCCTGCCGAACTGGCGGAAAGGGAAAAGTTACGCGCGATGGTGTCGAGCAATGGCTGTGCGTAATAGTTACTGGCTACCGCCAGACCGGTGGCGATAGACATTAGCACGATCAGCGCCGGGCTAAGCTCATGATTGGGTTTAGTCATTATTTTTGTTCATCAGGTGATGATTAAGCTGGAAATCAATAATAGCGGATGTTGATGAATATGGGATGAAAGATAGATTGTTGAAATGTGCGGTGTGGTTTGTAGGCATGATAAGACGCGTTAGCGTCGCATCAGGCATTGTGTACAGAGCGGCGGATGAGGCAAAAACGCCTTATCCGGCCTACGGAATGAGTGGGTTTGTAGGCATGATAAGACGCGCCAGCGTCGAGCATACAGGCATTGAGTCAGAACGGCGGATGCAGCGAAACGCCTATCCGCCC